>NZ_JBXWMQ010000012.1:0-101013 GCF_059609905.1 Ruegeria sp. YTSA226 | reverse complement strand
TGGGCCGTCGAGATGGTGATGCCGCGGGCCTTCTCTTCCGGCGCGCCGTCAATCTGGTCATACGCTTTGAAGTCACCAAAATACTTGGTGATCGCTGCGGTCAGCGTCGTCTTGCCGTGGTCAACGTGCCCAATCGTGCCAATGTTGACGTGCGGCTTATTACGCTCAAACTTTTCCTTTGCCATTCCTCAGGCGCCCTTTTGTGCTTTGGGGGACCCTTGGTCCCGTGGTTACATCTGCGCGCGCGAGATATTGGGTTCAAAGGAGAAAATCAAGCACATCCTGCGGGAAATGCCGTTCTTTAAGCCGGATTTTGCGTTGCTACACCTGAATCGAGTGGCTGGATCAGTTCGGGACGCCGGTCGAACCAACCGTTTTCCAAATGTTCCTCGGCCAACCATTCTTCGACTCGGTCCGCAACTTTCAGAGCCAGCCCGCTCATTTGCTCTTGCTTTGTCCGTTCATGGCCCGACCCTTTCAGGGCACTGCCGCCGGTTGTGTCTTCCAGCACCTGGAATTGCTTACCTTTGGCAAGAAACTCTTTCTTGTTCACGTCATAAACGTTGACCAGAACAATCGCAGTGCTCTTGGGGTTATAGATCACCGGAATGCCGGGAGGGGCCAGCATGTAGCCCTCGAGGCTGATGCCGATGTCGTATTCCTGAGCGCCCGTATAGCGCCCAAGGCGGATGTCCAACGCGTTTTGAATGGCAGCAGTCCATTCGTCGGGCGTCGCATCCCGGCTTACCGGTCCCTGCACCGCCTTATCGGCAAAGGCATAGTTTACCCGCAACTTGAATTCGCCCAGCGACTCAGGCTCTTCGTAAACCTGCGTTTGGGTGCAGGCGCCCATCAGGGCCAATCCGGTGATCAGTGTCAAAATGCGCAACATATCTCGTCTCGATAGGCCTGTTTTTCTTTGATCTAACGCACCGATACGGCTTGTGCCAAGCGGTATCGGCATAAATCCTCTGTGACCGGGCCTGATCAGGAGAATTTAAAATCACGCGGGAAGCCGTATGGCGGCTTTTTCCCGACGCTGGCGCGCTTGGCCAGCCATTGCGAAAGATCTGCCTCGTGCCGGGTTTTGTCGCCACCCATGGACCATTTCAGGCCCTCTTCCCAGTTGAAGGTGGTGATATCTGACAGCCCGCCGTCCAATTCCAGCGTCCCCTGCCGCCCGCGCGCCATATTGTATTTTTGCAGGCGAACGCCCTTGCCGCGGGTCATTTCAGGCAGTTCCTCGGTCGGGAAGACCAGAAACTTGCCGTTCTGAGAAACCACTGCAACGTGGTCACCTTCGATCGGTTTACAGATAATCGCTGTTTCGTCGCCTTTGACGTTCAGCACCTGTTTGCCGTTTCGGGTCTGCGCCAGCACATCATCCTCGGGCACGGTGAAGCCGTTACCCGCATCCGAGGCCACCAGCAGCTTGCGCCCCGGCTTGTGGATCAGGATGTCGATTATCTGCGCCTCATTCGGCAGGTCGACCATCAGGCGCAGCGGTTCGCCCATACCCCGACCGCCGGGCAGATTCGCGGCACTGATCGTATAGAATCGACCGTTCGAGGCAAAGACCAGCAGCCGATCGGTGGTTTCCGCATGGAAGATGAACCGTGGCCCATCGCCATCCTTGAACTTCAACTCGCGGTTCAGGTCGATATGGCCGGTCATGGCGCGAATCCAGCCCATCTGAGAGCAGACAACCGTGATCGGTTCGCGGTCGATCATCGCCTCAAGCGGGACCTCTTCGACCTGACCGGCTTCGGCAAACTGGGTGCGCCGCGCTCCGCCCTCATAGTCCTTGCCGAAGGTTTTCTTGGTCTCTTTCAACTGCTCGGCGATGCTGGCCCATTGCAGGCTTTCGTCGGCTAGCAGATCTTCGAGATTGGCACGTTCCAACATCAGCTCATCGCGTTCGCGAACCAGCTCCATCTCTTCCAGACGGCGCAAGCTGCGCAGACGCATGTTGAGAATTGCGTCGACCTGGACCTCGGACAGCTCGCCCTCGCCCGGTTTGGGCGAGACATAGTCGGCCTCATTGGTGGCGCGGACATGGTCGATGCCCCAGTCTTCGCGCATCAGCGCAGCCTTGGGGTCATCGTCATAGCGGATAATGTCGATCACGCGGTCAAGATTCAGGAAGGCAACGATAAAGCCCTCCAACACCTCCAGCCGATGGTCGATCTTGGCCATCCGGTGGCGCGACCGGCGCAGCAGAACCTCTTGCCGGTGATCAAGGAAGGCGCGAAGCACTTCTTTCATCGAGCAGACTTTGGGTGTCACCCCGTCGATCAGCACGTTCATGTTCAGGCTGAACCGCACCTCAAGGTCCGAGTTGCGATAGAGCATGCCCATCAGAACCTCGGGGTCCACATTCTTGGAACGCGGCTCAAGGATCAGGCGGATGTCATCTGCGGATTCGTCACGAACGTCGCCAAGGATCGGGATTTTCTTGGTCTGAATCAGCTCGGCGATCTTTTCGATCAGCTTCGATTTCTGAACCTGATAGGGAATCTCGGTGACGACGATCTGCCACTGACCGCGGCCCAGATCCTCGACCTCGAACTTACAGCGCAGGCGGAATGACCCGCGCCCGGTGCGATAGGCCTGCGCGATATTCGCAGGCGGTTCAACGATTACGCCGCCGGTTGGGAAATCCGGTCCGGGCACGTAGTTCAGAAGCGTATCGTCGCGCGCATCCGGCGTCTTGATCAGATGCAAACAGGCGTCACACAGTTCCGAGATGTTATGTGGCGGGATATTCGTCGCCATGCCCACCGCAATACCGCTGGAGCCATTGGCCAGCAGATTCGGAAATAGCGCGGGCAGAACCACCGGTTCGGTCAGCGTGCCGTCATAGTTGTCACGGAAATCGACAGCATCCTCGTTCAGACCCTCAAGCAGAGCCTCGGCCACGATGGTCATCCGAGCTTCGGTATAACGAGAGGCCGCCGGGTTATCGCCGTCGATATTGCCGAAATTCCCCTGCCCGTCGACCAGCGGATAGCGCACATTAAAATCCTGCGCCAAACGCGCCATCGCGTCATAAATCGCGGCATCGCCGTGCGGGTGATAGTTACCCATCACATCGCCCGAGATTTTCGCCGACTTACGGAACCCGCCCGTTGCACTGAGTCGCAGTTCGCGCATCGCATAGAGGATTCGCCGATGCACCGGCTTCAGACCATCCCGTGCATCGGGCAAGGCCCGGTGCATGATGGTGGACAGCGCATAGGTCAGATAACGTTCACCAATCGCGCGGCGCAGCGGTTCGGCTACTTCGCCCCCGTTCTCGGGGGCCACCATATTGGGGTCGTCGATCGTATCATTCATAGATGATGTGATACGACGCAAGGGCGCGCGGGTAAAGCAAGCAAGACATATTTTACTGGGGACAAGTGGCGCTTTTTGCAACAGGGGGAGGCAACCCCCCGATTTCCCCCGTTTTTCGACTTGGGTCGCGAATTATGCTAGGATGTCTGACATTAGTCTGCTGCCTTTTTTTGTTTTGATTGATCGACCGGGGGATGCGCCATGACGCGCCTGATTGTAATGAGTTTCGCTGCACTTGGCTGGTGCTTTTACGTCATGAGTGGCGGGCCTAATTTCGAGCCGCGCGGTGTGCGGTCAGAACAGCCTGTGCGAGTCGCCTCGAAAGCGGCCCCCAAAACCGTAGCACCGTCTCCGGCAAAAGAGCTTGTGACAAATGTCGCTATGCGCTCGCCGGTCGTGCGCGAGCGCCCGATTGATCCCCAGCCAGCAGTCGCAGCGATTGTCGCAGAACCCGCCAGTCTGGACACTTTCAACGCGCTTTCGGTGTTTGACGATCAGACTGCCAGCATCACGCTTGCGTCCCTGGAAGACGGTGTAACTGGCCTGAAGCAAATCACCAAGGACGTGCAGCCTGAACCCGCCGCCCAGCCTGAACCCAGGAAAGATATCCGGGAAATCTCCGGGACCCGCGTGAACATGCGTGACGGCCCTGGAACGATCTACCCGATTGTTGGCAAAGCGCGCATCGGCCAGAAGGTCGAGGTGCTAAGTGACTCGGGCACCGGATGGTTGCGACTGCGCGTGTTGCCGCAGCAACAGGTGGGGTGGATTTCGACCTCTTTGGTCAGAAAAACACCAGACTGACGTGGAGCAATGATTGTCCCCATACTCTGTGCACCCTAGCTTGGGGCTGGTTCAGAATCGGGAAAATCATGCAGAAAACCATTCTAATTACTGGCTGCTCATCGGGCATCGGACTGGATGCGGCGCATGGGATGCGCGCGCGGGGCTGGCGCGTGTTTGCCTCGTGCAAACAACAGCGCGATTGCGACCGGTTGCGGGCGCAGGGGTTTGAAAGCCCGTGCATTGATTATACCGACACGGCCAGCATATCGTCGGGTTTGAACGAAGTGTTGGAGGCCACCGGAGGCACCCTGGACGCGCTGTTCAACAATGGCGCACATGGCCTGCCCGGCGCGGTCGAGGACCTGCCGACCGAAGGCCTGCGTCAGATTTTCGAGGCGAACTTCTTTGGCTGGCACGAACTGACCAGGCAGGTCATCCCGATTATGCGCAGTCAAGGACACGGGCGAATCGTTCAGAACTCTTCGGTGCTGGGTCTGGTGGCCTATCCGTGGCGCGGCGCCTATGTGGCCACGAAATATGCAATCGAAGGGCTGACGGATACACTGCGCCTGGAACTGGCTGATACGGGGATCAAGGTCATTTTGATCGAACCTGGCCCGATCACATCTAAAATCCGCGAAAACTCAATCCCATTCTTCGAGCGGTTCATCAACTGGCAAAACTCGGCCCTGCGCGAGCGGTATGAGTCCTCTTTGTTGAAAAGACTGTACGAATCGTCGGGGCCGGATCGGTTTGAACTGCCCGCATCAGCGGTTACGACCAAGCTGGCCCACGCCGTAGAATCCAAGCGCCCGCGCCCCCGATACTATGTGACAACACCTACATTTATCGCCGGTTGTTTGCGCCGCATTCTATCGACACGTGCGATTGACCGCATCCTTGCAGGGGTCTGAGGCGAAATAACCCGTTCGCTTTTGGCACGCACGGGGCTAGATGATAGCCCTAGGCAAACAGAAACACGGACGGTGTACTCATGGACCTAATGATGGTCATTTTGCTTTTGGCCATGGCGGCGGTTGTCGTCGTATTGGCGCTTGGCATCTCGAATTTTGGCAAAAGCGGCAGGGACGCGGCACTGAAAAGCAACAAGTATATGCGCCTGCGTATCCTGTTTCAGTTCATCGCCGTGATTCTGATCGTGCTTTACGTCTGGCTGCGCGGTCAGGGAGGTCAGTAAATGGTCGTATTGAACAAGATTTACACCCGCACCGGTGATGATGGCAAAACCGCACTCGGCAATGGCGAACGCGTCGCCAAATACTCGGGCCGCGTGACCGCTTATGGCACCGTGGACGAGTTGAACGCCTTTGTCGGCGTCGCCCGGACCGAGGCAGATGGGGATGTCGAAGCTGCACTCGCCCGCATTCAGAATGACCTGTTTGATCTGGGCGCAGATTTCTGTCGTCCCGACATGGAAAAGGATGCCGAAGCAGACTATCCGCCTCTGCGCATCGTGCCCTCGCAGATTGACCGGCTGGAGGTTGAAATCGACGCGATGAACGAAGCCTTGGAACCGCTGCGCAGTTTCATCCTGCCCGGTGGCTCGCGTCTTGCGGCGCATCTGCATGTATGTCGAACCGTATCGCGCCGGGCCGAACGGCTTGCGGTTGAGCTGACCAACATGGAGCCGGTCAACGAAACCGCAGTCAAGTACCTGAACCGTCTGAGCGACTGGTTCTTCGTCGCAGCCCGTTGTGCCAATGAAAACGGAACCCAAGATGTTCTGTGGGTTCCGGGCGCGAACCGCTGAAAGCGGCGTCGCGTCCAGTGGACGCGGCGGCGACCGGAAGGGCGAAGCCCCGGCCCGACGGGCGGGCGCAAACCGATAGCTTTCTGCCTTTTGGGTGGATGTCTGGTGCTTGGTCACGTCAAAAATAGCAAAACGCGACGTCCGTTGCAGATGACGTGACGATTTTGCCCTGTTGCCGCCTGAATTGAATCGCTATTCAAGCCCTCATGAACATTGGTGGAGTCGCGACGCGGCTTGCCGTTTTTTGTGAGGAGCTAGCGCAAAATGAAGGTACTCGTGCCTGTCAAACGCGTGATTGACTATAACGTTAAAGTTCGCGTCAAAGCGGATGGCAGCGGTGTCGATCTCGCCAATGTCAAAATGTCGATGAACCCGTTCGACGAAATTTCTGTCGAAGAGGCAATCCGCCTGAAAGAAGCAGGCAAGGCAGACGAAGTCGTCGTTGTTTCTATCGGCGTAAAACAAGCCCAGGAAACACTGCGCACTGCGCTGGCCATGGGCGCGGACCGTGCCATCCTGGTCGTTGCTGCAGATGATGTCCATCAGGACATAGAACCTCTGGCCGTTGCCAAGATCCTGGCCAAAGTGGTCGAGGAAGAGCAGCCCGGTATCGTTCTGTGCGGCAAGCAGTCTATCGACAACGACATGAATGCAACTGGTCAGATGTTGTCAGCTCTTTTGGGCTGGTCACAAGGCACCTTTGCGTCCGACATCGACATCGACGGCGACAGCGCAAAGATCACCCGCGAAGTCGATGGCGGCATGCAAACCATCAGCGTCAAAATGCCGACAATCGTGACCGTGGACCTGCGCCTGAACGAGCCCCGTTACGCGTCGCTGCCCAATATCATGAAGGCGAAGAAAAAGCCGCTGGACGAGAAAACCGCCGCTGATTACGGCGTCGACGTCTCGCCGCGCCTGGAAGTCGTCAAAACCGAAGAACCACAGGCACGTGCCGCTGGCATCATCGTCGGCTCGGTAGACGAGCTTGTCGCGAAACTCAAAGAAGCGGGGGCTGTGTAATGGCTGTTCTTCTTCTCGCCGAAGTCAACAATGGTGAACTGGCGCTAGACGCAACCGCCAAAGCTGTAAACGCAGCAAAGGCACTGGGTGATGTAACCGTTCTGGCCGCAGGCGGTTCCGCTGCTGCTGCCGGTGAAGCTGCCGCCAAGATCACCGGCGTCTCAAAGGTTCTGGTCGCCGAGGACGAATCGCTGGGCCATCGCCTGGCAGAATCCACTGCTGCGCTGATCGTAGGTCTGGCTGATGGTTATGAACACATCGTTGCCCCCGCCACCACCGATGCCAAGAACGTTATGCCGCGCGTTGCCGCGCTGCTGGACGTCATGGTCATCTCGGACGCGTCCGGTGTCGTCGACGGCTCGACCTTCGAACGCCCAATCTATGCGGGCAACGCGATCCAGACCGTCAAATCTGTGGACGCCAAAAAAGTCGTCACTTTTCGAACCGCAAGTTTTGATGCTGCGGGCGAAGATGGCTCGGCAGCCGTTGAGACCATCTCGGTCGGCGAGAACCCCGGTCTATCGTCCTGGGTCGAAGACAAGGTAGCTACAAGCGACCGCCCCGAGCTGACTTCGGCTGGCGTTGTTGTGTCGGGTGGCCGTGGTGTCGGTTCTGAAGAGGACTTCAAGCTGATCGAAGGTCTCGCTGACAAGCTGGGGGCCGCAGTTGGCGCATCGCGCGCCGCAGTCGACTCGGGCTATGCTCCGAACGATTGGCAGGTGGGTCAGACCGGCAAGGTTGTTGCCCCGGATCTGTATGTCGCTGTCGGCATCTCGGGTGCGATTCAGCATCTGGCCGGTATGAAAGACTCGAAAATCATCGTGGCGATCAACAAAGACGAAGAAGCGCCGATCTTCCAGGTTGCCGATTACGGTCTGGTCGCCGACCTGTTCCAGGCCGTTCCGGAACTGACCGAGAAACTCGGCTGATCAACGGGCTAGACTTTTCCACGAAGAATCTTGCATTGGGCCCGCCATCGGCGGGCCCTTTTCATTGCAGGTTTCTGATCGGACCGACCAAGGCGTCAGCAATCGACCTGTGTGCTGCAGGACCTATCATATATTCCGCCATGGGCTGTTGCAGTGTTCCAAACAGCATATCTTCAAGCTCATCGGACTGCCCCGACACGCTGACCGTCACCTCAACGATCTCGGCGCTGAGAGGGCGCAGGGCCTCGATCATCTGTGGCGTGATCCGAATATCAGCACCGTGCTTGGGCTGATTACTTTCTGCCTCACGCAGGACCTGCAAATTCAACAAGACAACAGGCGCTTCAAGCGCCTCAACAAGCCCCCCAATGCGGTCGATCCAATTCCGTCGCAGCTCTTCTGCGATTACCTCGAACCGCGCATCATTGCGGCCCTGCAACAAAATCATCAGGTGATGTACGAAATGGACATCGGCAAAGTCGATCTCGGGATAGAGAGATTTCAGATCCTCTGTCGGAGCCAGAAAACGGTCGTTGCGTCGGGGATGAACCCGGTAGAATCGATTGGACTGCCCCAATATGTCGCTAAGCTGCACCACGCAGAGCTCTGCTTGGTTCAGTAAACCCCTCAACTCCGTGTCATCGCACAGCGCATCTACGCCGCAAAAAAGGCTTCCGAAATTCAGGCACCGTCTGTCCAACCTCTCTTCGAGAACTGCCGCGAATGGCTGCTCGACGAATCGCCCGAATGTTTCGGTCCCTCCTGCGCAGGCCACAAATGACTTCTCCAGCGAACGCATTGGCCCACGAAACCACAATCGTGACTCACCGTATTGGCACACGTCATGCTCGAGTCTTCCCGAGCCAGCTTGATGATAGCTCATATCACTCACCCAATTTTCACCCGGATGCCATCTTGCAGCCGCAAGCCTTGAGAATCTCCTAATGTGCGCATTTGAAGCAAAGTCGAACGGTCTGATCCCCTTGCCGCCCGCCCCGATCTGCCGATAGTGTCATCCTACCCCGTGGCACAGAGGCATCAAAAAATGGATGTAAAATCAGTCGGAGTGATTGGCGCAGGCCAAATGGGCAATGGTATCGCCCACGTACTGGCTTTGGCGGAATATGACGTTCTGCTGAACGACGTTAGCCAGGACGCGCTGAACAGCGCCATGGCGACGATTGAAGGAAATATGGCGCGCCAGGCATCGCGCGGAAAAATTTCGGATGAGGAGATGCAATCCGCGCTGAAACGCATCACGACCACAATGGAGCTGCCACAGCTGGGCCAGACTGACCTGGTGATCGAGGCCGCAACCGAGCGTGAGACCGTCAAACAAGCCATTTTCGAAAGTTTGCTGCCACATCTGCAACCGCATACAATCCTGACGTCAAATACGTCATCTATTTCGATCACACGTTTGGCGAGCCGAACAGACCGGCCCGAACGCTTTATGGGTTTTCACTTCATGAACCCAGTTCCGGTGATGCAACTGGTTGAACTGATCCGGGGCATTGCTACGGATCAACCAACATTTGCTGCCTGTAAGGCCGTTGTAGACCGCCTTGGCAAAACCGCCGCCAGCGCCGAAGATTTCCCGGCTTTCATTGTCAACCGCATCCTGATGCCGATGATCAACGAGGCCGTATACACCCTGTATGAAGGCGTGGGGAATGTTCAGTCGATTGACCAATCGATGAAATTGGGCGCAAACCACCCGATGGGACCACTAGAACTGGCTGACTTTATCGGTCTGGACACCTGTTTGGCCATTATGAACGTGCTGCATGATGGATTGGCCGATACCAAATATCGCCCTTGTCCGCTGTTGACGAAATATGTCGAAGCGGGCTGGCTGGGACGTAAAACGCAGCGTGGTTTTTATGACTATCGGGGCGAGGCGCCAGTGCCGACCCGGTAAAGGCCACCGCCCGGAATTCATCCGGGCGCAGCCACGAGATTGTCCTGATCAGGTGAAATTGCAGGTCAGAGCTTGGTTGCCTGCCCCAGACCCAGCGTGTGCTTTCTGAGCCAAGCCATAAAGCCGCGCGGATCTCGCTCCAGCAGCTGCATATCCTCATCCGAGATCGGTTCTCCGATCACCGGGGATTGCGGTTTGTTGCAGGATCGAACGATCTCGTGCAGCAACAAACCCTGGCGCAGAATCGCAGAAAATTTGTTGGCGATCTGGTAGGCACGCGAATTCCTGCCAGGGAAAAAGATCGGCAGGACCTGCGCGCCGGATCGACGGATCATTTTGGCCGTGAACACGTTCCACTCACGCTCGATCACCGGCCCGAACCAGTCATCCGAAGACATCACGACGCCTGAAGGGAACAAGGCCACAACGCCCCCGTTTTTCAGATGCTCCATCGCATTGCCGCGCATCTCAAGCATCTTGGCCTGTGCCTCGGGATCGTGCGGGAAGGGCACCGGAATCATGAACGACGTCGCCGCCTCGTCCAAACCTGTCAGAACCGAACGGGTCAAGATCCGATAGTCGCTGCGGACCCTGCCGATCAGCTCTGCCAAAATCATGCCGTCGACCATGCCATGGGGATGGTTGGCTACGACGACCACGGGCCCCGTTTTTGGAATACGCGCGATCTGTTCCTCTGGTGTGGTTAGGTCGATGCCCATTATATTAAGCGCACCTGCCCAGAACCGTTGGCCGCGGAATTGTTCATTCTGCTTCTCGAACTTGTTAACCATACCCAAAATGGTCAACTTACCCGTACACCATTCAATGGTGCGGATCGCTGTTGCAGTCCAAGGGTCGTCGAACGAGTTTGCGTAGGTCAGGGTCTTACGATCATAGATCTCGCCCTGGTCCTTGGTCCCATCCACCACCGGGCCTGTCTTGGTCTCGTGCGTTGTTTCCGCCAATTCCTGGTTATCCCGTTCTTCGTATCACGGCGGGTGCGGTCAGAAACCTTCTCCGAACTTGTCGTTCACCAGAGTCTCCAACGCATCAGCCAACGCCTCAGCATCCGGTCCGGACGTCTCGACGTCAATAGTCGTTCCACGAGACGCTGCCAACATCAAAAGACCCATAATGCTGTCGCCGGATGCGGAAAGCCCGTCTTTCGACACCTCGGCCTGAGCGTCGAACCCTTCTACCAACTCAACCAGCTTGGCCGAGGCGCGGGCATGCAGGCCCTTTTCATTGATAATTTTCAAGCTTCGGGTGGTCATTCTTTATCTGTCCGGTTCTCGTCAAACGTCACATTTTGCGCATTGATATACTTACGTCCAGCTTCCATTGCCTGCCGCACGGCTTCGCCAATCGGCAGGTGGCGGGATTTGGCCAGTTTTATCAACATGGGAAGATTTGCGCCGTAAAGGATACGGCGATCCTGCGGCGCGCAGGCACGCAGGCTGAGATTCGACGGGCTTCCGCCAAACAGATCAGTCACGACGACAACACCGTCACCAACATCAACACTGTCGGCGGCCGCACAGATTTCCGATTGCTTCGCTTCGCGATCATGATCGGCCTCGATCGAGATCGCGGCCAGGCCGGGCTGATTGCCGACCACATGCTGCATCGCGGCCAAATATTCTTTGGCCAGCCCACCATGTGCTACGAGTACGATCCCGATCAATCCGGCCTCACATTCAACGATCGTCTTTCCATTTCGCGATGCCTAATTGCCACTTGCTGCCCCCCCTCTGCAAGGGCCCTTGCAACCGCTTCGGCCATTGCAACCGATCTGTGTTGCCCTCCGGTACAGCCAAAGGCCACGGACAGGTAGGCTTTGCCCTCGGCCCGGTAAGCGGGCAACAACAAAGTCAGCAGGTCAACCACCCTTTCGAAGAAAGGCGCATAGTTCGCGTCGGTTTGAATATAGCTCGCCACATCCGAATTGCGACCATCTTCGGCCCGAAGCTCGGGACGCCAGTACGGGTTGGTGAGAAAACGGCAGTCAAAGACCATATCCAATCCGCGAGGCAAACCACGCTTATAGGAAAATGATTCGATGGTTACCGCCAGATGCCGCCCACCCTGAGGTGCAAACCAACGCTCTACCTCTTCGCGCAGTTGGTGAACATTCAGTGGCGTGGTGTCGATCAACGTATCTGCAAGTTCACGAATTGGGGCCAGCGACTCTTTTTCCTGGCGCACGCCGGTTTCAGGGCTGGCATCCGCAGACACCGGGTGACGTCTGCGGGTTTCCGAATACCGGCGCAGCAGGACTTCATCGCTGCAATCGAGATAAAGCGTGGTCAGGTCAACCTGTTCCATCCACCGAAGCTTAGCCAGCAATTCGATGACGCCAATCGTGGAAAAATCGCGGTTGCGCGCATCAATACCAAGCGCCATGGGACGGTCGGTTTTTGGCCCGTCTAATAGACGCAGCAAAAGACCCATGGGAAGGTTGTCGATGGCCTCGAACCCCAGATCCTCTAACACACGGATTGCGGTGGACCGGCCTGCGCCGGATGGGCCGGTGACAAGTACGATGCGTCTTTGGGTCGTCATTGATTGGGCCATTCCGGGTCTGCGCACCCGTTTTTCATCAGTAGCAAGAGCGCTGCTGGTAAATTGGAGACGCCAGCGCCCCGAAGCAAGGGAACAGTTTGCCTCAGGATAAGAATTGAACGGGGTTCTGGCAGGCGCTCGGGTTCTTCTTGCGCCATGTCCACCACAAAGCCAACCGGCACCGGCCCAACCGAGACTGCCCGCAACAGGCCAAGACCTCTTGCCTCGATCAGTCCACCGATATTTGGAGCCGCCTCTGCCAGGGCGAGATTGCCATCCATATACAACCGAACCCGATCGTCCGCGACCAGATCGGCCCCCAACGCCATCATCTGCAAAGACAGCGCTGACTTCCCGGTGCCCGAAGGCCCCACGATCAAAACAGCACGGTCTGCTATCGCGACGCAAGAGGCGTGAACGATGGCAGTATCTTTGTGTTCAACAGAGGAGAGTGCGGACGTGCTCACCGCGTCAAACCGGCAGGCCCACGACGAATCGCGCGCCCTGAGGGTCTGAAGTTATGTCCGCTTCGGTCGGGCGGATATTCTCGGCCCAAATCACCCCGCCATGCGCCTCGACAATCTGTTTCGAGATCGCCAGACCCAACCCCGAGTTATTGCCGAAATGCTCAACGGGACGTTGGGAATAGAACCGTTTGAACACTTTGGTCAGGGCCTGCTCGGGGATGCCTGGGCCGGTGTCTTCAACAACAACCAGAACCCGATCCTCGCGCCGGCGTACCCACACACGTATGGCATCGCTTTCTTCGCAGAAGGAAATCGCATTGGTGATCAGGTTTACGAACACCTGCGCCAATCGCGCCTCAAGCCCGGTCACGGTGATTGATTCGGGCGGCAGATCAGTGATGTAATCGATTCCCTTGGCGCGCGCATCCTCGCCCAGATACTGACCGAGGTTTCCGATCAGGTTCAACAAATCAAATGGCTGTTCTTCCTCCTTGACCAGTTCGGCGTCCAGGCGCGAGGCGTTCGAAATGTCGCTGACCAGACGATCCAGCCGACGGACATCATGTTCGATCACCCCCAACAGCTTGTCGCGCTGGTCGTCTCTTTTAACCATGCGCAACGTGCCCACAGCAGATTGAAGGCTGGCTAGGGGGTTTTTGATCTCATGCGCCACATCTGCCGCGAATTGTTCGTTTGCATCAATCCGGTTGTACAGCGCTGTAACCATGCCGCGCAAAGCTCGGCTGAGTCGTCCGATTTCGTCCGGTCGCGCGCTCAGATCGGGGATGCGGATGCGGCCCGGGTTGACCCCCGCACCGCGGTCTTTGCCCATCTCGGCGGCGGATGCCAGATCGGCCAGCGGGTTGGCGATGGTCGATGCAAGGACAAGGCTCAAGCCAACGGAAACCAAAAGCGCCACGACGAACATGCGCAGGATCCGCTCTTGATCACGGCGGGCCAATGCGTCGATTTCTCCGGCGGGACCGGCCATGGCAACTGCGCCAACGGGCTTTCCATCCAGTTGGATCGGGGCCGCAGCAACGATAACCGTTTCGCCTGCGTCATCCTGAACCGCCTGAACCTGAATATGCCCGGTCAGCGCCTGTGGAATGATGGCCTGAACGCGTTGGGCCAAGGTTGGCGCTTCGCTGGTTTCATCTTGCTTGAACACTTTGGACAGCCCGGTCCAAACCGCGTTCAAGGCATCACTGATCAGTGTGCTTCCAGTCTGCGCATCAGCTTCTGAGCGCAGCATGACCGGCATCTCTGAGACCGCAGGCGCGCCGCGCGTCCAACCAATCAGCGTCCCACGAGCATCGTAAACAAAGACTTCACCGCCGACCGGCAGGCTGAGACCAGCCAACGTATCTTTGACATCCAGGATGGCCGCGTCGCGGGTAATGCCAGTCACATTCTGTCGCAGTTGGGTTTCAAATACGTTACTGACCAACTGCGCATCCCCAACTAGGTTCCGGGCGGTCTGCTGCACCTGTTCTTCTCGCGAATTATCCAGATATAGCAATCCGGTGACCAGAATCACCAATGCAATCATGTTGAATGTGATGATCTTGCGCGCCAGAGGCGAGCCCCGCAGGGAAAACAGATTGCGGCGGCCGCGTGTGGCCCTGAGTTCGGCGGAATCGTCGCTCTGGGGGATGACCCAGTCATCCCCCAGAACGACGTCACCGTCGCGTAACTCGTTTTCTTGCTCAGTATCGCGCACGAGACCCAGTAACCCCTTAACTTAGGCCACGCTTATTCTTCGTTGTACCGATACCCAATACCATACAACGTTTCGATGGCCGAAAACTCCGGATCAGCAGCGCGCATCTTTTTGCGCAGACGCTTGATGTGGCTGTCGATCGTGCGGTCATCTACATAGACCTGATCGTCATAGGCAACATCCATCAGCTGATCGCGGCTTTTGACAAATCCCGGACGCTGCGCCAAGGCCTGCAGCAGCAGGAACTCGGTCACTGTCAAAGAGACATCCGATCCCTTCCAGCTCACCGCGTGGCGCAAGGGGTCCATCCGCAATTCGCCCCGTTCCATCACCTTGGCATCGCCGGTGCTGGCGGCTACGGGATCACCCGAGGTCGCTTCCTGACGGCGCAGCAAGGCCCGTATCCGTTCTACCAGCAACCGTTGCGAAAAGGGCTTTTTGACATAATCATCAGCACCCATACGCAAACCCAGAACTTCGTCGATCTCGTCATCTTTCGAAGTCAGAAAGATCACCGGCATCTGAGTCTTCTGCCGCAGTCGCTGCAGCAAATCCATGCCATCCATACGCGGCATCTTGATATCCAGCACTGCCATATCGGGCAGCTTCTTGTTAAACGCATCCAGAGCAGCCTGCCCGTCGTTATACGTTTCTACCTCGAAACCCTCGGCTTCGAGCGTCATGGATACGGACGTCAGAATGTTCCTGTCGTCATCCACCAGTGCAATCTTTGACATCGGGTTAACCCCTATTCCTGCTCTCATACGAAACAATTCGCTTATTTGTAGGGCATTTTTGTCGTTTTTATGGCCGCGAATCAATCGCCATCTACGAATCGTGCGATTGTTGTCACACACATGCGGCAAAAAAGCCGTTAATGGTCTTCGAAAAGTGTCTGTATTTCCGGCAGAAAAAACATGGTGGCGCTAAACCTGAACTTGGTTGCGCTAACTGCGCCAAACCGTCCTGTTCACGCCCTAAACGACCATGATAAGACCCGCCCAATCGCCGGTTTTCCCGGTACACTGCCCCAAGAGCGCACCTTGGCCAATCTGCCGCCGCGCCGCCACAGGAGAAGACACACATGACATCTGGACGGGTGAACCCGCAATTCCGCCTCGAAGATCAGGGCATCGAGGGTCTGGGCAATGTCTATTACAACTTCATGGAACCGGCACTGATTGAAGAAGCCCTCAAGCGGGGTGAAGGTACACTTGGCAATGGCGGAGCTTTTCTTGTCAGTACCGGCAAGTTCACTGGCCGTTCTCCCAAGGACAAACATGTTGTCCGCACCGACAGTGTCGCCGATTCGATCTGGTGGGAAAACAACGCCGAGATGAGTCCCGAGGGTTTCGAAACGCTTTATGCCGATATGATCGAGCACATGAAGGGTCGTGACTATTTTGTGCAGGATCTGGTCGGTGGCGCCGACCCCGCTTATTCGATCAACGTGCGCATGGTCACCGAACTGGCATGGCATAATCTGTTCATCCGTCACTTGCTGCGCCGCCCGGATCGTGAAGACCTGGATGAGTTCTTCGCGGATTTCACAATCATCAACTGTCCCAGCTTCCAGGCTGATCCGGCCAAGCACAACTGCCGTAGCGAGACAGTGATCGCACTGAACTTCGACCGCAAATTGATTCTGATCGGCGGCACAGAATATGCCGGTGAAAACAAGAAGTCCGTCTTCACCCTGCTGAATTACATGCTGCCCGAAAAAGGCGTGATGCCGATGCATTGCTCGGCGAACCACGCGGTCGGCAATCCCGTTGATACCGCAGTCTTCTTTGGCCTCTCGGGAACTGGCAAGACCACCCTGTCCGCTGATCCGGCCCGCACCTTGATTGGCGATGACGAACATGGATGGTCAGACCGTGGCACTTTCAACTTCGAGGGCGGGTGCTATGCCAAGACGATCAACCTGAACGCCGAGGCCGAACCCGAGATCTATGCAACCACCAGCAAATTCGGCACCGTGATCGAGAATATGGTTTTCGATCCCGAGACCAAGAAGCTGGATTTCGAAGATGACTCGCTGACCGCAAACATGCGTTGCGCCTATCCGCTCGAGTATATCTCCAATGCCTCGAAAAGCGCGTTGGGCGGGCATCCGAAGAACATCATCATGCTGACTTGTGACGCATTTGGTGTTCTGCCCCCGATAGCGCGGCTGACCCCCGCTCAGGCGATGTACCACTTCCTGTCGGGCTTCACCTCGAAGGTTGCTGGCACAGAGCGCGGCGTGACCGAGCCCCAACCCACATTCTCGACATGCTTTGGCGCGCCGTTCATGCCGCGTCGCCCAGAAGTCTATGGCAACCTGCTGCGCGACAAGATCGCCCAGCACGGCGCGACCTGCTGGCTGGTGAATACCGGCTGGACTGGCGGCGCCTATGGCGTTGGCAGCCGGATGCCGATCCGTGCGACCCGCGGTTTGCTGACTGCCGCCCTGGATGGATCGCTTCGGGATGCGGAATTCCGCAAGGATGCAAATTTTGGCTTTGATGTGCCGGTTTCCGTCCCCGGTGTCGCCGAAGTTCTGCTGGATCCGCGTCGCACCTGGGACGACCAGGCCGCTTTCGATAAACAGGCTGAGAAGCTGGTTCAGATGTTTGCCGAAAACTTTGAGCAGTATCTGCCTTTCATCGACGAAGACATCAAAGCCGTAGCAATCGGCTAATGTTGCAAAGGGGGGGCAAACCTCTCCCCTTTTTTCGGACAGCACATCTGCAGGCAATCGTCCTTATTCGTCTAACGTAAGGTGTCCTTACAAATTCGTTGCCCGATTTGCCGGTTTAAGCTATCCAATGATGTCATTAAGACAAATTCGCCCGACGCAATCGCGCCGGGCGTTGTTTAAAAAATACCTTGGGTAACTCAGCCGCGCACTCACATTCGCGAATTGAGAAACCTAATCAGATAGCAAGTGTATGCCAATGGGGATGAGTGTCAATATGAGACCTTCTGAACATTCAGATTTCAGTTCGTCTCATACCGCTGCTTTGTCGCAGCGCGTGACATGGGAAACGACAGGTAACGAAATGACTGAAATCTTGAAACTGACCGAACTGCGCAAACTGATGCAAAGCATGGAGCGCACGCTGGGGCTGGAACAACTCTCACCGGTAGAGCGCGATATCTATTACGCCGCCGAAGAACTGTCCAAAGCTGACCAGGAAGTTCGGACATTTGGCTTGATTGAACACACGCTTGTGCAAAGCGTCTCGCGCCCGACCTTTTTTCGTGCGCTGAAGTCGCTGGTGCAGAAGGGGTATTTGTCACAAAGCGGTAGCGCGAACCGTGGACGGTATGTTGTGCATGCGCCTAAGTAATAGAGCGTTTGATCTGCGCATTGCTGGCTGACCGCCGTGCGCAGATGGGCCTCTGAAACGTTCTTTGCCTCACTGGCCTACGTGATTGCCTCGTTCCTTACGTTCGAGGTTCTGATGCCAATGCAGAACGTATTCTTCCCCGAATATCCCAGCAAGGCCAGCTTGCTGTTTCTCCCGCATGGTGTGCGTGTGCTCTCTGCTTGGTTGTTGGGGTGGCGGGCGATTTTTGCGCTCTTGCCCGGTGTCTTTCTTGTCTTTGCCTTTCTCGGCGGAAGCGACGTCTTCCTGCCCAACCGTCTGGCCGCCATAGCAATCGCCGTCACAACCGTTCCTGCTGTATTTTACCTATGCAAATGGATCGGCTTCGATCTGTTCCCCCACCCGGACCGCAAACCATGCTGGTCCTGCGTCATGGGGGTCGGGATCGTCACGTCAATATTGGTGTCCGTACTGACCAATCTGGCTTTTGGCAGCGGTGGGCTGGAATATATCGCCTTCCTGATCGGCGATATCTCGGGCCTGTTCTTTCTGATGCTGGGGCTTTATTTCACGCTGCGCGCGATAGATCGGCGTGCCTAGCCCATCAGCCCGCGTCGCAACAGGTTCAGCCCTGCGATAAGCAGCACGAACAGGGTGATCTTGCGAAACAGCGCCTGATCTATGCGCGACTGCAGTTGCAACCCTACCCACATGCCAGCCAGCCCCGGTAGCACCAGAGCAGCCGAGAACGGCGCGGTTTCGGCGCGGAAAATCCCGGAGCCCATATGCGCGAACAGCAACGCCAGCGCCCCCAAACCATAGATGACCCCCTGCACACGCATCTGCACCGCTTTCGGGGTGTTTAAGGCGGTCAGATAAGCCACGGTTGGTGGTCCCCAAATTCCAGACATCCCCCCGACAAAGCCTGCAACCGCAGCGATCATGCCCTCTATTCGGGCAGATGGGCTGGCCAATTTCAGACGCAGCCCCAATACCTGGATCAATGCAAAGACTGTCACCGGGATGCCAATCATCAACAAAAAAGTTGATGCTGGCACTGCGCTGACCAACTGAGCACCAATCAGCAGAAACACCAACCCGACAACCAGAAATACACGGAACTGACGGATCGAGGACACGGCGGCCGGAACACCCCCGCGCAATGCCTGCACCCCATTTGTCACCAGGGTTGGCAGGATAAGCCCCGCGATCGCCAGATCCGGCGAAAGGAACATGCTCAGCCCCGAGATCAGAACCATTGGCATGGCGAACCCGACCATGCCTTTGACCCAACCGGCAATGAAGGCAACCCCACAGGCCAGCAGCAGTTCTTGGGCAGAGAGCATAGAAAACAACGTCATGTCCCCCTGATATCACTCCTGACAGGTGCTGCACTGCAAAAATGATCAAGCAACTTTAGAACTTTTTAGTCGCATAATTCGTATTTTTGTTGCGCTGCACGTGCAGCATGATATGACCAGACGACTTTAGGAGAGAGCTGATTCATGGCCCATGACGGACAGGATATGACCCAGATGATTGCATCCGCGATTTTGCCCGAGCTTCTGACGCTGACACGTGCGGCTCTGCCGGCTGTGGACACCGTATTCGAACGCGCCCGCGAGTCGGTCCGCGCGATGGTGACAGAAGATGGTCGCGTGTCCGGCGCTCTGATCGAGGCCAATCAGACCGCCGCTCATGGGTTGGCATGGCTGGCGACATACAACCAGTCGCTGCAGCAAATGCAACGCTGGGCCGATGCTTTGGAGGCAGAAGGCAAATTCGGCGAGATCGAGCAGCTGCTGCACCAAATCGCCTTTGGTGAATACCTGCATCAGGTCGCGGGCGGCATCCCAATGAACCAGGGTGAGATTTTGCGTCTTCAGGACATGGGTCTGGGCTGGGACGCGCTGTCCGGTTTCCAATGCGCTGAAGTTCAGACACTGATGGCACAGGCCAATTCACAGGCTGCACGCAGTCGCTTGGTTGAACTGATGGAAGAACAGGCCGGTGCCGCGATGTTCGGAACGTCGGGCCTGGACGAAGAACTGGAAATGATCCGTGACCAGTTCCGCCGCTATGCCCAGGAAAAAGTCGAACCAAACGCCCATGATTGGCACCTCAAGGATGAGCTGATCCCGATGGAAATCATCGAGGAACTTGCCGAGATGGGTGTATTTGGCCTGACCATCCCCGAAGAGTTCGGAGGGTTTGGCCTTTCCAAGGCCTCGATGTGCGTGGTGTCCGAAGAATTGTCGCGCGGCTATATCGGCGTCGGATCGCTGGGCACCCGGTCCGAGATCGCGGCCGAGCTGATCATTGCCGGTGGAACGGATGAGCAAAAAGCGCAGTGGCTGCCCAAGATCGCCAGCGCCGAGATACTGCCGACAGCAGTTTTCACTGAACCCAACACAGGCTCTGATCTGGGCAGCTTGCGCGCCCGAGCAGTCAAGAATGCCGAAGGTGATTACGAGATCACCGGCAACAAGACCTGGATCACCCATGCGGCCCGGACCCATGTGATGACTTTGCTGGCGCGCACCAACTCTGACACTTCCGATCATCGCGGCCTGTCGATGTTCCTGGCGGAAAAGACGCCCGGCACGGACGACAACCCCTTCCCCACCCCAGGCATGACCGGTGGCGAGATCGAAGTTCTGGGTTATCGCGGGATGAAAGAATACGAGTTGGGCTTCGATGGGTTCAAGGTCAAGGGTGAGAACCTACTGGGCGGCGAAGAAGGCAAAGGCTTTAAGCAGCTCATGGAAACCTTCGAATCCGCCCGCATTCAGACCGCAGCCCGCGCCATCGGTGTGGCCCAAAGCGCGCTGGACATCGCCATGCAATATGCGCAGGACCGCAAACAGTTCGGCAAGTCGCTGATCAACTTCCCCCGCGTGTCCGGCAAGCTGGCGATGATGGCGGTCGAGATCATGATCGCACGACAGCTGACCTATTTCTCGGCTTGGGAAAAAGACAACGGTCATCGCTGCGATCTTGAGGCCGGGATGGCCAAGCTGCTGGGCGCCCGCGTGGCCTGGGCTGCTGCCGATAACGGCCTGCAGATCCACGGCGGCAACGGCTTTGCACTGGAATACAAGATCAGTCGCGTGCTGTGTGACGCACGTATTCTCAATATTTTTGAAGGGGCTGCCGAAATTCAGGCACAGGTGATCGCGCGGCGTTTGCTGAGCTAACCTGTAACGGCAACCCTGTTTCCCCGACTTGACCCGGCGCGCGCGCCGGGTCTTTTTTTGCCCAAACTACTGCAGCCCTCAGTTCCTCGAAATCCTGCCCTTACCTTCCCTGCTGTCTACGTTCAGCCATGACCAGCCACGGCAGAAACTTCCCCCTATCGCAGCGCCGATATTCCCGGTAGATCAGCGTGCGATCACGAACCAGCGGCGAACCACATGACCCGATCCATTCTTGCCCTTCTGGCCACGCTTGCGGCCTTGGCCCTTGCTGGCTGTGCCACCACCTCTCAGCCGACAGCAACGCAGAACGACATAGACGAGCTGGCGCTCGCCATCCGTTCCATGGGTCCCGCGGTTGATCCAGCCGAGGCACAGAAGGCGGCCACCATTGCCTATACCTATTCGCAACGTCTGGCCCGAGAATGGCAGGTTACCGACCCGGCCATCATCCACAACGCCAAGGTCATTAACGGATTTCGTGAGCGCGGCCTGTGCAACGACTGGGCCGAAGCGATGACCAGCCGTTTAAGGGCAGAAAACTTCCGCACCCTGGAAATGCACTGGGCTACATCACCGCCAACGCCGCTGAGGATCATCCACCATTCCGCAGTGATCAGCGCAAAGGGCGACACGATGTTCGAAGGCATCATCCTTGACCCATGGCGCAACAGTGGCGCGCTGACATGGGCGCCAACGCGCGAAGATACGCGATACAACTGGCGTACCCGCATGGAGGTGCGCACCGCTTTGCTAAACGGAGAGCAACCCTACTGAGGTCAGGACGGGGTCTTACACTGGCTGATCCGTTCCGCCACCACGGGCAGCATCCGCGCAGCCACCAGCTTTGACCCTTCGGGCGTCAGATGCGTGTAATCGACATACAGCACCTTGTCTTTGTGGAGTGGACCGCCGATCTCTGCAATATCGGTGAAAGGCACATTGGCCTCTTCAAACAAAGCAGGGAAATCGACTCGCGCGCGATGCATCAGATCTTCACGTCCCGGCTTGTACCAATCCCGCGTGAGCTGGGCGATTTCGCGGTCGGTCTCGCTTAGGACATTGGTGTCCTCATAGACGACCTCAGGCTGCAAAAAGACGTGATAGCAAAACCCATGGTAGTCACCGAAAGACTCGATCAGCTTGTAATTGCGCAAGAAGCCAACCTTTGCAGTCTGTTCAAGCTCAGCTGAAAAGTCTCTTTGCAAGGAGGTGACATCCCCAGAGGTATTATATTTGGGCGCCTCATAGCGGTCGTAAAGACCTTGTGTGAGCTTTGACGCCATTTTGAAGGTATAGAAATATTGCGCCGGGTATCTCAGAAATGCGTACAAGGAAAAGAACGGCTTACGATCGTTCAAAGCGTCAACCATCCTTGCCGATGAATAGCCATAGCTTTGAACCGGGTTATCAACTCCGACATTGTAAAAATCGTTGTGACCATCCAGAAACACAATCATGTCCGGGCTGTATTGATATAGCGTCTCGTACAGGTACAACACATGTTGAAAACTGTGATACGCAACAACTCCGGCGTTGATCACCTCAATCGTCACACCGGGCATCTGATCGCCCAACCGCTCGCGCAGGTCCTGCTGCAGGAAATATGCAACCGTTTCCTGATTGGTGAGCGTAGGATGGTCAGGATAAATACTGCCCTGCGATCCGATGGCATAAGCAGTTGAGCCACCCATCAGAAAGATGCGGAACGTGTCGTCGGGTTTTGGCTGTTCAATCAGCGTATCGTGGCGGAACCCCTGATCGGAATGGATACGCTGTCCGCCAGTATCAAATCCGCGCTGATACTCTGGGTTCAGTTTGTGACCACGGATCGAAGAGTATAGATGCCGCTCTGCCGTATTTCCCAGCGAGTTATCGAACACATGAACCACAGCATAGTATGAAAGAAGCTCCACCAACAGGAAGAGAAAGAGCACATAGAATAGAGCCACAAAAACCTTAACAGCTGTTCGTGTCCGCCCGTTGCCAACATCGTCATTTCTGGTCAAAACGAAGCTCCAACCTTACCAAATCAGAACAAAACACAACCGGATACAATTACCGGCACTAAAACTCACAGGAGCTATTCAAATCCAAAGAAAGGCCCATTATTCGCATTCAATATGTCTAAGATGTTTTACAAGTCAACGGTCAGCATTGTATCCGACCCTTTACCTAGTCGGTTCAAAACAATGTGTCCAAGCCCAGGAAACTGTTCTTCGCTGATTTCAGGAATTCTGCCATGTTGCGTTACATAATGCTGCTTTCCCTTTCCGGATTACTCCATTGTCAGAAGGATGAAACCGTTGCGGCCTATGGTGCTGCCGAACGGGAATGGGCCCTGCAAGAGATCAACGGTCAGCCCTACAATGCCAGTGCCTTATTGCGATTTCCGGAAGAAGGCAAAGTAGCGGGCAACGCCCCCTGCAACAGCTACACGGGCAGGCTTAACGCGCCCTATCCATGGTTTGAGCTGACCAGCCTGACAGCGACCCGTGCCGCCTGTGCCGGGCTTGAGGCAGAAGGGATCTATTTCGCCGCCTTGCTTGTCATGACCCAATCCGAAGTATCAGGGAACCTGCTGATTTTGCGCAATGAGGACGGGCAGGAAATGGTGTTCAAAGCTGCCGATTGATCTGATCAATAAACCGCGCCCGTGCGCCGGGCAGAGGGTTGTTCCCCAACGACGGAGCAACATGGTTCTCTAGAAAATGTCCGGTGGTCAACAATCCTTGCACCAATTCGGTATCCGGCGCGTCGCCCACGCCACGCAGGCAAGGTGGCAAGGGAAGCAACCTATCCACCCAGTCCCCTGCCCCATCAACGCTTACCGCACGACCTGTTTTCGGAGAAACATATTCCAAACCTTCTGTTACACCCGTCACGGCACAGCGTGTCAGGTCAAGGCCAAACCCCAGCTCTTCCAGCAGCGACAATTCCCACCGCAGATAGGCAAGCACCCAAATTTCGTCCTGACCCAGCAGATCCATCAACTGTTCGGTTTGTTTATAGATGCGCGGATGCGCTTCGCGCTCAGGCAAACAGAACGAGAGCAGGGCCACCACCGTATTCAATCCAGCCAGCGCAAGCCTACCCGAAAACGCCGCCGCCGCCCGCGACCGCAGGGGCTCGACCTGAAAAGTGCCGATATGCTCTTCGAGCCGTGCGCGCCAAAGCACATCTAATTGCGCCCCGGGCTGCAGGATCGGCGCAATCTTGCGGCTGGTTCCACCACGTACGACGCCGGCATGACGACCGTGGCCTTCGGTAAAGACCTCGATAATTGCCGCCGTTTCGCCATGGCGGCGTGAGGTCAGAAGTATGCCGTGGTCGCGCCAGTCCAAAGCGTGTCCAATCTTGTGGGGTCAGTCCTGCCCGAGCAAAAGAACGCAAAGCCGGGACCACTGCAAGAGAGACAGGGAAATCGACGACCTATTGGGTCAGAACGTGACCCCCGCGTGGATCAGGATACCCAGGACCATAAGAAGGTTCAGCACCATAGAAATGCCGTTGCCAACATAGATGGGCAACTTCTTGACGATCAGACCGTAGATGAACCAAAGCAAAGACAACGCCGCATAGAGCGACCACGTTAACAGAGATTGGCCCGACGCATGTTGAGAGTGGGTCAAGAAGAGCTTCACAAGCTGTGGAAGCGTGGCAAATGGGCCTATAATGCCGACAAATACCATGAAGCCCTCGAAGTGCTTCATCACAAGACCAAGGTTTGACTTTATGAACTTCTGACCAATTGTTTCAGCCAACGTAAGACCTCTATCCTTGTCATAGGCTGCAACGACCCGTTTCCGCACCATCCGTTAAATACGCGTACAAATAGCGAAAATGGACCGTCTTACCAAGACCTATGCCATAACTTTGGCAGAGGCCTGCACCGCGTCTGTGCTAGTACCGCTAATCCAGACCGTCCTCACCCAGCAAATGGCGCCCCTGCCGGTCTTCGACCTCTATCACCCAGAGGTCAGGGTCAAAGCTGCGCTGGCGTTGGATCGCCTCGTCCACATCGACCTCGGGACCAGAGGAGAGTTCAACCCACTTGCGCTCACCGCTCATCAGATCAAAGCTGCGCTGAAAGGCTGTGGCCTGACCGTCCAACGTGTTGAGCTTGATCAAAACCGCGCCGGCTGTGTCGTCACCATGGGCCACAACAAAGGCCGGTATTTCCTGAAATCGCAACCGTGCCAGATAGGCGTGAACCCAGAAGTCTGCCGTCAGTCGCGTCATGCGTTTCCGTCTTTGAATTCCAGACCCATTTCCGAATAGCGCTCAGATTCCTCCAGCCAGTTTGGCCGGACTTTGACCTGCAGGAACAGGTGGATCTTGCGATCAAGGAACTCTTCCAGCTCGGCACGGGCCGCCTGGCTGACGGCCTTGATGGTCTCGCCCTTTTTGCCCAGAACGATACCTTTATGGCCGTCGCGCATGACATAGATGATCTGGTCGATCTTTGCCGACCCGTCCTTGCGCTCTTCCCAATTCTCGGTCTCGACGGTCAGCTGATAGGGCAGTTCCTGATGCAGCCTCAGGGTCAGCTTTTCGCGTGTCATTTCAGCCGCGATCATACGCAACGGCAGATCAGCGATCTGGTCTTCGGGATACAGCCACGGGCTCTCGGGCAATTCGCCTGCCAGCCATTTACGCAGATCGTCAACCCCATGGCCTTTCTCGGCCGAGATCATGAAGGTCTCGGCAAACGCGTAGCGCGAATTGAGGTCGCTGGTCAGGGCCAGCAGAACTTCGGACTGCACCCTGTCGATCTTGTTGATGGCCAGCGCGACGGTGCGGCCCGGACCGATCTCGTTCAGACCTTCAAGGATGCGCTCTACGCCCTCGGTGATGCCACGATGCGCTTCGACCATCAGGACAACCACATCGGCATCCGCGGCCCCGCCCCATGCGGCGGCCACCATTGCCCGATCCAGACGGCGACGCGGTTTGAAAAGGCCCGGCGTGTCCACAAAGACCAGCTGTGCATCACCTTCCATCGCCACGCCCCGGATGCGGGCGCGGGTCGTCTGAACCTTATGTGTCACGATCGAGACCTTGGCCCCGACCATGCGATTCAGAAGGGTGGATTTGCCTGCGTTGGGCTCTCCGATCAGGGCGATAAATCCGGCGCGTGTCGTCATCTGGGGTTTGATCCTGTTTGCAGATGGGCCTCCCTATCGCAGAAAGAGGCAGCGGACCAGAGCGATTTGCAGCTTTGGCACATGCGTTCAGGATGGCATTGGGTGGGGTATGGTGGGCGACCCGTCACCGGAAATGACCCGGGTTCGACCGATAGGCATTTCCGGCCAGCCCTCAGGAGACAGACTGTTTTTACCCGGTAGACTAATTCTGCAAACGGTCCAGCAACGACTTGGCGGCCGCCTGTTCGGCCTGACGCTTTGACCCTGCTGTTGCCTGCTCTTCTGCCCCGTCCTGAAGACGCGCAGCGATGGTGAAGACCGGCGCATGGTCCGGGCCAGAGCGTCTGACTTCGACATAGCTGGGCGGTTTCTGGCCCCGTGCCTGCGCCCATTCCTGAAGCGCCGTTTTGGCGTCACGGGCGTCGGCCTCGACATCGTGGATGCGATCACCCCAGAGCTTTAGGATAACGGCGCTGGCGACCTCGAACCCGGCGTCGCGATAAACCGCAGCAATGACTGCCTCCATCGCGTCGCCAAGCAAAGCTTGTTTGCGCCGCCCTCCGGACAGCATTTCAGATCGGCCCAGTTTCAGTACAGCACCCAAATCAATCTGCAGCGCCACATCTGCACAGGCCTCTTTGCGCACAAGCGCATTGAACCGGGGTGCAAGCTGACCTTCGCTCGCTTTTTTGTCCGCCTCCAGCAAGGCCGTCGCCATCACCAGACCCAGCACCCGATCACCCAGAAATTCGAGCCGCTGGTTGTCCGGGCGCGTGGCGGACGAAACCGATCCATGGGTCAGCGAACGCACCAGCAGCTCGGGGTTGGCAAATTCATGCCCCAGACGTTTTTGAAACGCCTTTATTTCGGCGGAAAGCTTCAATTCACAGCCTTAAAGAAGCGGTCTCCGCGCCAGGTCCAGAAGAACAGCATCGACCGGCCAGCGGATGAGAACATGATACGATCTGCACGACCAATCAGGTTTTCATAGGGTACATATCCGACACCCCCAGCCGATTGCGGCAGGCGGCTGTCGCTGGAATTGTCGCGGTTATCGCCCATAAAGAAGTATTCGCCTTCGGGCACTGTATAGACGCCGGTATTGTCCGACCCCTGATTACCGATATTCAGCACATCATAGGACACCCCGTTGGGCAGGGTTTCGATCATGCGGGATTTCTCACACACGCCACCACGGCCAACTGGGCCGTTTTCACAGCGCGGGCGCAACCCTTGCGGACCTTGCGGCGCCGCGACCTCGGTGAAGACGCCATCGGGTTGCTGCGGAACCGGAGTACCGTTCAGGATGATCTGGCCCTCAATGATCTGGATACGATCGCCGGGCAGGCCAATCAGGCGTTTGATATAATCGCGGCCCGTTACCGGATGACGGAATACGATCACATCCCCGCGCTCGGGATCGCCGGCCCAGATACGGGTGTTGTCATCACTTTGCATCCAGCCACAAACATCCTCGGCGTCGATATTGAGGCCGACGCTTGGAATAATCAGACTGGGGCAAGAGGCATAGGAATATCCATAGGCCATTTTGTTGACGAACAGGAAATCCCCGATCAATAAGGTCTGTTTCATCGAACCTGACGGAATCCAGAACGGCTGAAAGAACAGGGTACGGAAAACGCCCGCGATCAACAGCGCATAGACGATGGTTTTGATCGTCTCCCACACGGGATTTCCGGTTTTGACGTCCTCGGCCATACTGCTCTCCGGTCCTTGGTTTGTTGGGGTGCTACATGCGCGGCGCGGCGGGGTTAGTCAAGACAGAGCGCTGCGTTCGCGAATTGGGCGCGCCTCGATCACCACGAAGGCCTGCGCCCAGGGGTGGTCATCGGTTAGGGTGACGTGGATGATCGCCGCGTGACCCTCGGGGGTCATATCGTTGAGCCGTTCCGCCGCCCAACCGGTCACATGCATCACTGGCTGGCCGGTTTTAAGGTTGGTGACAGCCATGTCCTTCCAGGAAATCCCCATACGAAGCCCGGTGCCCAGCGCCTTGGAGCACGCCTCTTTCGCGGCCCAGCGCTTGGCATAGGTGCCCGCGGTGTCGTGGCGGCGTTCGGCCTTGCGCTGTTCGATGTCGGTAAAAACACGGTTGCGAAACCGGTCACCAAACCGGTCGAGCGTGCCTTGAATGCGGTCTATGTTTGCGAGGTCTGTGCCGATGCCTAGGATCAAAGGTTATTTCCCGAGTTGTGTTTTTCTTAATCTGGACTTTAACGCCCCCTTCGCGCCCATCTGCACACACCACCGATTCACGAAATAAGTGAGAACAAAAAGAAAGAGAATTACCGCGACCATCAAGATTTTGCCGTCAGCTTGTGCAACCGATGAAAGAAACTGAATAAACTCAGCACCCATCAACAAGTATCCCCACACTAGTGACGTGATAGCTTCTGCTGCAATTGCAACAAAGATCGCCCTGCGTGCAAATCTGGTCACTTCTGATTGCGGTATCAACTCACCATACCTGTTTCCGTATTGCTGGCCTACAATCATTGCCGCAATCATTGGAGCGATTATCGAGATTCCGGATGATCCGATTTCGTAATTTAGAAACATCGCGATAAGGATCGCTAAAGCCGGGAAAGCCATTCGAATTCCGAAAAGCAATACTGTGTAGAGCGCCAGATTGGTCTTCTTCATGGTAACTCTGATATCCTGATTTTGTGTTCCAGATACATATTCAACGCCCGAAGCGTCGGCTTGTGAACTAAGAGCTAACGTTTACGACAACCGCACCGTCAAAATCTTGTAACTTGCCACCCCAAAGAACCCGGCAAAGGCAAAATCGAACCAGCGGCGGGCGCGACGGTAGGCGCGGACTGTGCGTTCGGAAGAGAAAAGGAATGCATAGCTGATGAAAATGAGCAGCGAGCCCGCGTAAAGTAGGCCGAAATAGCCAAGCAGCATCGACAAGCTGGCGTCATTCGGGGCAACGATGGCATAGATCGAGCCCCAGCTGAGGATCGCCTTGGGGTTGGTCAGGTGGATCGCCGCACCTTTGGCAAAGATGGTGCGTAGCGAGCCGGTGACCGGGTTGCCCAACGCCATCTCATCCGACGACAGCGCCCGTTTCAGGGCCTTGAGCGCCAGCCAGCCCAGATAGGCTACACCGACATAGCGGATTACTTCGAACACCCAGACATTGGCCAGCATGATCGCCGACAGGCCCAGCGCGGCGGCGATGCCCCAGGCAGCGGACCCCGCACAGATGCCCAGTGCAAAGACCAGACCGGCGCGGCGGCCTTCGTTCATTGCAGTTCCGGCGATGCCCATGGTTGCCGGACCGGGTGAGCCTCCGGCCATCAACCAGGCGATCCAGATTGCTATGAAACCCGAGGTTATCATCCCCGCGCCTCATCCATCAGGCGACGCATTTCCTGAATGGCGGGGGTCATGCCCAAAAAGATCGATTCGCCAATCAGAAAGTGACCAATGTTCAACTCGCGCACCTCGGGAAAAGCGGCGACAGGTTTGACCGTGTCGTATGTCAGACCATGTCCGGCATGCACTTCGAGGCCAAGCGAATGGGCAAAGGCGGACATATCGCGTAGGCCTTCCAGCTCTTGCGCTGCCTCATCCAGTTTGCCTTCGGCATGGGCGTCACAATAGGCGCCTGTGTGCAGTTCGATCACTTCGGCGCCGATGCGATGCGCGGCCTCGATCTGGCGACGGTCAGCGGCGATAAAGATCGACACGCGACAGCCCGCATCACGCAAAGGTGCAATGAAATGGGCCAGTTTGTTTTCCTCGCGCGCGACTTCCAGCCCGCCTTCGGTAGTCCGTTCCTCGCGCTTTTCGGGGACGATGCAGACCGCGTGCGGCTTATGGCGCAAAGCGATTTGTTGCATCTCGGGCGTGGCTGCCATTTCAAAATTCAGAGGTACCGAAAGAACCTCCATCAACCCGTCAATATCTGCGTCCGAAATATGCCTGCGATCTTCGCGCAGATGGGCAGTAATGCCATCTGCACCGGCCTGCTCGGCCAGCGTGGCCGCGCGCAAAGGGTCGGGATAGACCCCACCACGTGCATTCCGCACTGTGGCCACATGGTCGATATTCACACCGAGACGCAAACGGTTCTCAGACATCCTTTGATTCCTTTCCCAAATCCTGGCTCGAGCCTAGTTGGTTTGACTCTGGAACGGCAGCCTCGGATTCAGCCAGACGTTTGATTTCTTCAAACTTCTTTTTGATCCTGTCGCGACGCCGTTGCTGATAGGTGTGGACCAGCGGCAGGCTGAGATAGTAGCAAACCACCCCAGCCAGCAATCCGGGAAGAATGCCGCCAATCAGGTACGGAAAGAAAACCTCGTCGTAGAAAATTCCCAGCCCGTGCCAGTCAGCTACCCGGTCAGTGAATACTGCAATCAGGTTGTCTTTGAGATCACCGATCGCATTGGCAAACTTCCCCATAAGCCCATGGGTGTCGCCCTCTTCAAACTCGGTGCCCAACAGGAAATGCCCGGTCTGAAGGCAAACCACCCCGATGGGCACATAGGTCAAAGGGTTTCCGAAAAACGTACCGCTGAGTGCAGCCAGCATATTGCCGTTGAACAATCGCGCAGCCAGGGCGGCAATGCCAAAATGCAGCCCGTAAAAAGGTGTAAAGGCCGCAAACACTCCAAACCCTACCCCGCGGGCGATGCGTTCAGGTGAATCCGGCAATCGCCGGACGCGGTGTTTCACATAGTGGAAGGCCCGGGTCCAGCCACCACGAGGATAGACGAATTCCGATGCGATCTGGACAGGCGAGCGTCGATCTCGGCGCTTGAATACCACTCCTGATCACCCCTTCTCAGCCAGCCGCAACTGCGGATTTAGCTCTGTCTCTGAAACGTTCAACCGCTGCAACATCGCTTTCGGCCTCAAGCATCAACATCAACGAATGCAACTGCTCAAGGTCGCGCAGTTCTACGTTGACCAGCAGGCGGTAAAAATCCGGTTTGCGATCCACAAATTCTAGGTTCGAGATATTGGCCTTTTTCTCGCCGATCAATGTACAAATGCGACCCAGCACACCTGCGTCATTGCCAATCGTAACATCAATCGTTGCCCCGTAAACAGCCGGGTGAGTTCCCGAGTGCCAGTGCAGATCGACCCAGCGTTTGGGCTCACTCTCGTATTCGCTCAGGCGATCACAGTCGATTGCATGCACGACAACACCTTTGCCGCGATAAGTGATCCCGACGATCCGTTCACCCGGCAATGGCTGGCAGCAAGGGGCGCGGTCAAACTTCTGCCCCGGCTCAAGACCGATCACGGCCCGGCGCATCGGAATGGCATCACCATCATCCTGCGTCAGTTCTGGGTAGACGGCGCTTACCACATCATGGGCAGTTAGTTCTGCACTGCCCAGGCGCGCCAGCAGCTCATGCCGGTCTTTCAGGCGCAGATGCTTGGCAGCAGTGTCCAGCGCCTTGTCGGTCGCTTTGCGCCCGACATGTTCAAATCCCGATCGCGCGAGTTCTTTGCCCAGCTTGATGAACCGCTCTCGGTCAACCTCGCGCAGGGCGCGACGAATGGCTGTACGGGCTTTGCCGGTGACGGCAATTTCCAACCACGTGACTTGGGGAGTCTGACCGTCAGCTGTTATGATATCCACCGACTGCCCGTTCTTGATCCGGGTCCAAAGTGGCACGCGAATACCATCAACCTTGGCCCCCACACAGGCGTGCCCGATGCGCGTGTGGATGGCATAGGCAAAGTCGATCGGCGTCGCACCACGCGGCAGTTTCACCACGTCCCCCTTAGGCGTGAAACAAAAGACCTGATCCGAATACATCTCGAGCTTGACCGCCTCGAGGAAATCCTCGTGATCCTCTTCGCTGTCGAATTGTTCGGTCAGGTTGGCGATCCACTTAGCCGGGTCGACTGCAAAGGGGTTTTCCGAACGCACGCCATCCCGATAGGACCAGTGCGCGGCCACGCCAGTTTCGGCGACATCATGCATCTGACGGGTGCGGATCTGAACCTCGACCCGCTTGCCGTCACGGCCTGAAACGGTGGTGTGGATCGACCGGTAACCGTTCGATTTCGGCTGACTGATATAATCCTTAAACCGCCCCGGCACGGCGCGCCAACGCTGGTGGATCGCGCCAAGGGTTCGATAGCAGTCTTCTTCGCTTTGCGTAATGATGCGGAACCCGTAGATGTCGGACAGACGCGAGAACCCCTGGTCCTTTTCCTGCATCTTACGCCAAATCGAATAGGGTTTCTTGGCACGGCCAAAAACCTCGGCTTCAATCCCGGCCTTTTCAAGTTCGTGCCGCATGTCGCCGGTGATCCGGTGGATCACGTCACCCGTTTCGCGCTGCAGCGTGATGAAGCGGCGGATGATGGACTGGCGGCCTTCAGAGTTGAGAACGCGGAAGGCGAGGTCTTCCAGCTCTTCCCGCATCCATTGCATACCCATACGGCCTGCAAGCGGCGCGTAGATATCCATCGTCTCGCGCGCTTTGACGATCTGCTTTTCGGGCCGCATCGCCTTGATCGTGCGCATATTGTGCAGACGGTCTGCCAGCTTGACCAGAATGACCCGCAAATCCTTGGACATCGCCATGAACAGCTTGCGGAAGTTCTCGGCCTGTTTGGTTTCGCGGCTGGACAGCTGAAGGTTTGTCAGTTTGGTGACCCCATCAACCAGCTTGGCGACTTCTTCGCCAAACAGCTCAGACACTTTGCCGTAATTGGCCTTGGTGTCTTCGATCGTATCGTGCAGCAGCGCCGTGATAATAGTCGCATCATCCAGACGCTGTTCGGTCAGGATGGCGGCAACGGCAACAGGGTGGGTGAAATAGGGCTCGCCAGAATGGCGGAATTGCCCATCATGCATCTGCTTGCCGAACTCATAAGCTTTGGCAATGCGGTCTGCATTCGTCTTGGGATTGTAGTTGCGGACCAGCGCAATCAGGTCTTCAGCAGAAATCATCCGGTCCGCACCTTCATTTGTGGGGATTACCCCTGGCCTTGAGCCTCCATCAGAGCGCGCAGCAGCTTTTCTTCGGACATGTCGTCATCCGCAGGCTTGTCTGTTTCCGCACCCATCAGCAGCGCCATTTGGTCTTCTTCAGGCTCGTCGACCTCGATTTGGGTCTGGTTGGCCTCAATCAGCCGCTCGCGCAGCTCATCAGCGCTTTGAGTCTCGTCAGCGATCTCACGCAGAGAAACAACCGGGTTTTTGTCGTTGTCACGGTCAACGGTGATCGGACCACCGGCGGAAATCTCGCGCGCACGATGGGCGGCAAGCATCACCAGTTCAAACCGGTTCGGAACCTTGTCTACGCAATCTTCAACCGTCACGCGGGCCATGGGGCGCTCTCCGTTACTGAATCCATGTCAGGAAGAGGTTTATCTAAGGGCGAATCCCTGCCTTGACAAGCAGGAAATGCTGCAAATGCACCAATCATAACGGGGTAACTGCCGCAATATCGTCTGAAGGAAGCCCCGCAAGCATTTCCATGACGGTCTGGTCCAGTATCGGATGCCGCCAGTTCGGGGCAACATCCGCCATGGGAACAAGCACAAACGCACGATCCTGTACCCTTGGGTGCGGCAGGATCAACTGATCCGGCGCCTGCTGTTTCTGATCTTCGGGTGGCAGAGATAACCAGCTTTGAAAAACCTCGCGGTCGGGCAGAACCAGATCATCGTAACAGACCAGGTCCAGATCCAACGTCCGCATTCCCCAGCGCTGAATCCTCTCACGCCCGTAATCATGTTCAATTCCATGCAATATCTGCAGCAACTCAAAGGGTGACCTTTCAGTCTCGATCAACACGGCCGCATTCACATAGTCCGGGCCCGCGCCCGCAGGAAAACAAGGGGTCGCATAAAAGCGGCTTTCAGCCCGAATCAACAGCCCCTGGCGCAAAATTGCGTCAATGGCATGCCGTAGCGTCAGATGGGGCTCAAAACCTCTCACTTTGAGATTTGCACCGAGGGCAAGCACTGCTTTTGAGGTGGTTTTGCGCATCCTACTCCCTATATTCGGCGAATTGCATACTTGCGATACACCATAAAACCCCTAATTATGGAGATATCAATGCGCTGTATTTTCCCAAGACTCACTCACGTAACACGCAGCGCGCTGATTTGTACCGGAAGGACCTATTTATGTTTTATAAAGACGAACGGCTAGCGCTGTTCATCGACGGCTCGAATCTTTATGCAGCCGCAAAAGCACTGGGGTTTGACATTGACTATAAACTGCTGCGCCAGGAATTCATGCGCCGCGGTAAGATGCTCAGAGCTTTCTATTACACAGCGCTACTTGAAAATGACGAGTATTCGCCCATCCGTCCACTGGTTGATTGGCTGCAATACAATGGCTTCACCATGGTTACGAAACCGGCAAAAGAATACACCGACAGCATGGGGCGTCGGAAAGTCAAAGGTAACATGGATATCGAACTGACCGTCGATGCCATGGAGCTTGCACCACGTGTAGACCATATCGTGCTGTTTTCCGGCGACGGAGATTTCCGCCCGCTGATCGCAAGCCTGCAACGTCAGGGGGTACGCGTTTCTGTAGTGTCGACCATCCGCAGCCAGCCACCCATGATCTCGGACGAATTGCGCCGCCAGGCCGACAACTTCATCGAGCTGGAAGATCTCCGCGACGTGATCGGTCGCCCGCCGCGCGAAATGCCGATGGAACCGCGCACCGTTGCCGCAGGCGGGTAGTAACTGGCCCCAAAGCAAACTCGGTTGAAAATTAGCGCGGTCAGGGGAAACCCTGGCCGCGCTTTTTAAACAAAGATCAGGTGCTGAAAACACCCATTGGCTAGCATTGAACCATGTCGGATCAATGACATTGTCCTGACTGGACCATGGCCGTGAAAAGACTTACCTGTGTCGGTAAGGAGAACGCGACATGACCAAGCCCCCCCTGACCCTCTATCTCGCCGCCCCGCGCGGGTTCTGTGCTGGTGTCGACAGGGCCATAAAGATTGTCGAGATGGCGCTGCAGAAATGGGGTGCCCCGGTCTATGTTCGGCACGAGATTGTCCATAACAAATTCGTGGTCGATGGACTGCGTGCCAAAGGTGCGATCTTTGTCGATGAACTGGAAGACTGCCCCGACGATCGCCCAGTGATATTCTCGGCGCACGGGGTTCCCAAATCGGTACCCGCGACGGCGGCGCAGCGCCAGATGGTCTATGTCGACGCCACCTGCCCGCTGGTCTCCAAAGTCCATGTCGAAGCACAGCGCCACGCCGAAGCCGGGCTGCAGATGATCATGATCGGACATAAGGGCCATCCCGAAACTATCGGAACGATGGGACAGCTACCGGAAGGAGAGGTTTTGCTGGTCGAAACGGTTGCAGACGTTGCAGACGTCCAGGTCCGCGACCCTGACAAACTGGCCTTTGTCACTCAGACGACCCTGTCGGTTGACGATACAAAGGATATCATTGCAGCGCTTCAGACCCGATTTCCATCTATCGTCGGCCCTCACAAAGAAGATATCTGTTACGCCACAACCAACCGGCAAGAAGCAGTCAAGGTTGTGGCCCGGAAGTCAGATGCCCTGCTGGTTGTGGGGGCGCCGAATTCATCTAACTCGCGCCGTTTGGTCGAGGTCGCGGCACGCGCAGGATGCAGCTATGCCCAACTGGTGCAGCGCGCGACCGATATCGATTGGCGCGCCCTCGAAGGTATCTCTTCGATCGCTCTGACAGCAGGCGCTTCTGCCCCCGAGGTTCTGATCAACGAAGTTATCGATGCGTTCCGCCAGCATTATGATGTGACGGTCGAGATGGTCGAAACAGCGACCGAGAATGTCGAATTCAAAGTCCCGCGCGTCCTGCGCCAACCCGCATGAGCGGCATACCAAGGGCTCCGCTGTTTCTGGGGTTGGCCGGGCTGATCCCCTTCATCTGGGGCGCTCTGACCTATCTGAACGACGATCTGAACGACTGGGGCCGACAGGCACTGGGCGCACGTTTTGTCGGTCCGTATATCCAGTTGTATTATGGGGCGATCATCCTCAGCTTTATGTCCGGCGTGCTGTGGGGGTTTTCCAGTAAAACCTCTGGCAGCAAGGCCGCGACCTGTTATGCGCTGTCCACATTACCCGCCCTGTGGGCCTTTCTGAAAACCGGCAGCGGGCCTGTCAGCACTGGCACAAATCTGATGTGGGGGTTTGGCGGGCTACTGGTGTTAGATGCCATCTTTTCGTATTGGCGGCTAACACCGGTCTGGTGGATGCGGTTGCGCATTTTGCTGACCGCAGTCGTATTGGCCTGCCTTACCGTCGGAGTCTATCTGTGAGCGATCCCAAAACCATCAACGCCTATACCAACAACGTGGCCGAATACCTCAAGGTTCCTCTACCACCGGAGCAGCTGACATCGCGTCAGGAATTTGTCGATGCCGTCGGTAAGGGGCATGTGTTGGATCTGGGCTCGGGCCCCGGGTCAGACAGCGCGTTCTTTCTACGCCAGGGCCTGAGCGTGCATGCGCTGGATGCGACGCCCGCTTTTGTTGACTATGCGCGCGCCAATGGCGTGGACGCGCACCTGGGTACTTTCGACGACGTGACCGAAGTGGCCGCATATGACGGCATCTACGCCAGCTTCTCGCTGCTGCACGCGCCTCGCAAGGATTTCCCACGCCATTTGGCGGCCATCCACCGGGCGCTGAAACCGCAGGGCGTTTTTTTCCTGGGCCTCAAACTGGGCACGGGCGAACATCGCGATCATCTGGATCGCTATTATAGCTACTTCTCGCAGAACGAGATCGAGGAGGCCCTGGCAGATGCCGGCTTTACCATCGACGGGATTAGGACCGGGATCGGCAAAGGTCTGGCGGGTTCTTACGATGGCTTCATTCTGGTGCTGGCCCATGCCTGAGCTGTTTGCCTATACTGACGGTGCTTGTTCCGGTAATCCAGGCCCGGGTGGCTGGGGTGTGTTGCTGCGTGCAATGGACGGCGACACCGTCCTGAAACAGCGTGAACTGAGCGGCGGCGAAGCTGAAACCACCAACAACCGAATGGAACTTCTGGCCGCGATCAGCGCGCTTGAAACGCTTGAACGTGCCTCTAAAATCACCGTAATCACTGACAGCGCCTATGTGAAAAACGGCGTCACCGGCTGGATATTCGGTTGGAAAAAGAACGGCTGGAAAACCTCGAACAAAAAACCGGTCAAGAATGTCGACCTGTGGCAACGGCTGGATGAGGCGCAGGTGCGTCATGATGTGACCTGGGAATGGGTCAAGGGCCACGCGGGTCACCCGGAAAACGAAAAAGCCGACGAACTGGCCCGTGCAGGCATGGCCCCGTTCAAACCAACGAAGGCACAGACATGAGCGGTTTGGACCTGCTCGATTATGCCTCGGTTCTGGTTTTTGCGCTGACCGGCGCATTGGTCGCCAGTCGCGCGCAGCTCGATCTTGTAGGGTTTGCCTTTATCGCCTGCCTGACCGCCGTTGGCGGCGGCACGGTGCGTGACCTGCTGTTGGATCGGAATCCGGTGTTCTGGGTTGGCCAGCCCAGCTATGTCCTGATGGCCTGCAGTGCGGCGGTGCTTGTGTTCTTTACAGCCCATCTGGTCGAAAGCCGATATAACTGGCTGGTTTGGTTGGACAGTTTCGCCCTGTCCATCGCGGTCGCTGCCGGCACGGGCGTCGCATTATCCTTGGACCAATCCGGCACGATCGTGGTGTTGATGGGTGTCACCACCGGATGCTTTGGCGGCCTGATGCGGGACGTGGTCTGCAACGAGGTTCCGCTGGTGCTGAAACAGGGTGAGCTTTATGTGTCCTGCGCCCTTGCAGGCTCGGTAGCGGCCGTTATTGCCAACCGGATGGGGTTCGAGGAGCTGACCGTGCTTGCCGCCTGCGCCCTGATCTGCTGGGCATTGCGGGCAGGATCGCTGCTGTTCGGCTGGAAACTGCCCGTCTACAAAAGCCGCCCGCCACGCAGTCGCCCTTGATCAAGGCTTAGCGGCGCATATAGGTCTGCCAGATCCAGATCACCAGAAGCGCGCCCAGCACAGCGCCGATGAACCCGGACAGCCAGCCCATCATCGTGACCAATGCCCGCAGGAGAAACCCACCTACCAAGGCACCAATGATACCGATCAGCATGGTGGTGGGAATATCTGCCTCAATCCGCATCAGGCGGGTGGCCAGAAAACCCGCAGCGGCACCGATGACGATCAGGGCGATGAGGGGCATGTCACTTCCTCCAATGGGTCGGAACGATGATCAGCGCCCCGACAGAGGACAGCACTGCATCCAGACCGGGCGGGCCAAAGCTGACCCCGAACATGATGCGCACGAAATAGAACAGGAATGCACCACCTACGCAGATGATGATCGACTGCAGAATGCCATTATGGGTAAAGCCGGATTTCTCGGACAGATAGCCGACAATCCCAGCAATAACGACAGTCCCCATCAGGATCATGAACATGGCGGCCTACTCCGATGACAGGCGGGTACCAACGGCAATCGGCCACCCCCGCAGAAAAGTTTCCCTATCCTGCGCCCCTTTACCCGCCCGTTGCAAGCGCAGCAGCTCGATCGCGTCATCGTCACAGGCAACCTTCAGTTGGTCGTCAAGAACCTCTCCTGCAACACCCTGCCCCTCAGCTAATTTGGAACCAAGCAGCTTGATCCGCTCGCCATTCATCTCGGTCCAGGCGCCGGGAAAGGGGGACAGGCCACGGATCTGACGGTCAATTTCGACCGCGGGTCTGGCCCAATCAACACGCGCCTCAGCCTTGTCGATCTTGGCGGCATAGGTCACGCCGTCGTCGGTTTGAGGCTCGGGCGTCAGGTTCGGCAGTTTGGACAGTGCCTCGACGATCAGAGAAGCGCCCATTTCGGACAGCCGGTCATGCAACTGCCCTGTGGTCTCCTGCGCACCAATGTCGGCGGCCCGCCGCAACAGGACTGGCCCGGTATCCAGACCAGCCTCCATCTGCATGATGCAAATACCAGTCTGCGCATCACCCGCCATGATCGCCCGATGGATCGGCGCGGCCCCGCGCCAGCGCGGCAGCAGGCTCGCGTGAATATTCAGGCATCCCTGCGATGGCGCATCCAGAATCGGTTGTGGCAACAACAGGCCATAGGCCACGACGACAGCCACATCCGCATTCAACGCGGCAAAGGCGTCCTGTTCTTCCGCCAATTTCAATGAGACCGGATGCCGAACGGTCAGTCCCAATGCCTCGGCCCGAGCATGAACGGGGGTTGGACGATCCTTTTTGCCTCTGCCCGCTGGGCGCGGAGGCTGGCAGTAGACGGCGGCAACCTCATGCCCCGCATCAATCAGCGCGTCCAGCACCGGAACCGAGAAATCGGGTGTCCCCATAAAGATCAGCCGCATGCCTACCCCAGCTTTTTAGCTTTGCGCAGCAGAATGTCGCGTTTGACCTTGCTGAGCCTGTCGAAATACATCCGCCCGTTAAGATGGTCGATCTGGTGCTGCACGCTGGTGGCTTCGATCCCGACAAAGTCACGGCGGTCGATGATGCCTTTTTCGTTGAGAAACTTTACCGTCACAGCCCGGGGACGTTTCACCTTAGCCGACACGCCAAGCAAGTTTGGGCTGGCTTCTTCATGCTCGCGCAATTCGACCGATCTGTGCAGGATCTCAGGGTTTGCCAGCAGCACAGCCCGCCCCCGCTCGGTCGAGCCATCGACCACCGCCAGCCGCAGCATCACGCCGATCTGCGGTGCTGCAAGACCGACGCCGGGCATCGCCTCCATCGTGTCGATCATGTCATCCCAGATGGCACGAACCTCGTCAGTAATTTCGGTGATATCTTCGGCTTTGGTCCGCAGACGCCTATCAGGCCATGGCAGGCAGGTACGAACGGTCATTCGCGCGCCTGCTCGCGTTTCAGCTTTTGCATTTTTCGGGTGATCATCTGGCGTTTCATAGGCTTGAGGTAGTCGATGAACAGCTTCCCGTTCAGGTGGTCAATCTCATGCTGGACACAGGTTGCCCAAAGGCCATCGAATGTTTCCCGCTGCGCGTTACCATCACGATCGATCCAAGCCACGTCCACGACCTTTGGGCGCGTGACTTCGGCGAATTGTTCAGGGATCGAAAGACAACCTTCTTCATAGACATTCGTCTCGTCAGACGACGCGACCACTTCGGGATTGAACATAATCAGCGGGCGTGGAGCCTCGCCCTCTTCCTTGACACAGTCCATAACGATCAGCCGGTCCAGCATCCCAATCTGAGGCGCTGCCAGCCCGATACCAGGCGCATCATACATCGTCTCAAGCATGTCATCAGCCAGCTGGCGCAATTCGTCCGTCAGATCCACTACGGGAGAGCAGATCTTTTTCAGGCGGGGGTCGGGATGGATCAGTATATTGCGTTTCATGAGGTTGATTTAGGCCATCACGCCCTAAGCCGCAACGCCCCCCTTGCACCTGCCGAATATGCGGCTAGCTTTCATCCGGACAGATGGAGCAGATATGACATTCAACGACCTGATCGACCGCCGCGGCACCAACAGTTCGAAATGGGACAAGCTTGAAAAGCTGTATGGCCTTTCGCCGGATGACGGTCTGGCAATGTGGACGGCCGATTCCGACTATTCTACGGCGCCTTGTGTGATCGACGCTGTGCGTAACGCGGCGGATCACGGTGTTTTCGGATATTCCTGGATGCACCCGGACTACCTGAATTCCGTCCAATGGTGGATGAAGAACCGCCACGGGTGGGAGATCGATTCTGATTGGATTCTGACGTCGCAGGGTCTGGGAAATGCGATTGCGCTCTGCCTCGATGTCTGGACCAGTCCGGGCGACGGAGTGGTCATCTTTACACCCGTCTACCATGAGTTTGCACATAAGGTGAACAAGTCAGGTCGGCGCGTGGTGGAATGCCCCCTGATGCGCGACGGCGACGGCTATGGCCTTGATCTGGAAGACGCGCAGTCGCGGCTGGACGGAACCGAGAAGATGCTTTTGTGGTGCTCGCCTCAGAACCCCTCGGGCCGGGTCTGGACGCCAGAGGAATTGCGCGCAGTCGCGGCATTTGCGGAACGGAACGACCTTATTCTGGTTTCGGACGAGATTCACCACGATCTGGTCTATCCCGGCACGACCTTTGTTCCGATGGATGTCGCCGCGCCGGATGCGCGGCCCTGGACCGTGACACTGACGGCAGCGTCCAAGACTTTCAACATCGCCGGTCAACGGACGGGGAATATGATCATCCCCGACCCGGACCTGCGCGCTGCGATGCGTCACCGAATCCAGACACTGGACTATGACCCCAGCGCATTGGGAGTCGCAATGATCACCGCTGCTTATTCGCCTGAAGGGGCCGCTTGGGTGGATGAACAGATCGCCCATCTTGATAGCAACCGAAAAATCTTTGACGCTGCAATCGCAGAAATCCCTGGCCTGTGGTCAATGCCCTTACAGGCAACCTATCTGGCTTGGATTGATTTCTCGGGCACCGGAATGGACCACGCAGAATTTACCCGGCGTCTGCGCGAGGATGCAAAAATCGCCACCTCGCCCGGCCCCGGCTTTGGTGCGGGCGGAGAGACATTCGAGCGGTTCAATCTTGCGACGCAACGCGGGCGTGTTGAAGAGGCCAGCAAACGGCTGAAACACGCGTTTTCCGATCTGCAATAGCGGGATGCCCATCGGCAGACCCGATGGGCAAATGCCTAGTCCTTGTTTCCAAGCAGCGCGATGGGCGCGTCCGGAGATCGATAGAAATCCAATGGGGCCTTGTCGGAGGCAGCCGTGCTGCGCTTGAATTCATAGCGCATTTCGCCTGCCTCACATTCATCGGCAATGATCAGGCATTGATATAAGTGACGCGCGCCATCGTAGATATCGACCAAACCGCGCAATCGAGGCGTGGTCGCGGCCTCTACGGTGAAGCCATCCTTCCACAATCGGAGAATTTTGTAGGTATTGTCACCCAATTCGACACGAAGTCGGCTGGTTTTCTTCAGACTCGCGATTCGCGCAGCATCCAATTCGGCGCTGATTTCTTTGGAAACATAGGTACTCATATCAAAACTCCCCCGCAGCGGACTCTATTTTGGAACGTAGACTGTAAAAATCCAGTGAAGCCGATCACTCAACGCGGTCGAATCCAAACCTGTTGCACGGAAATCCCATTCCAACCTGTGCGAAAACGCAGGCACAATGCGCGGCGGCTCGCATAGGATCGGTTCCCTTCAAAGCGTATGTTCCGGGAAACCGCATTACGGAGGATCCAAGCATGGGCCTATTGGTCGACGGCAAATGGCACGACACATGGTATGATACCAAATCCACAGGCGGCGCCTTCAAGCGTAGCGCGGCGCAATTTCGCAACTGGTTGACCGCTGATGGCAGTGCCGGACCCTCCGGCACGGGCGGCTTCAAAGCCGAACCTGACCGGTACCATCTTTATGTCAGCCATGCCTGCCCCTGGGCCCACAGGACACTGATATTCCGCGAACTGAAAGAGCTGTCCGATCTGATCCCGGTTTCGGTCGTACACCCAGACATGCTGACCAAGGGATGGACATTTGCAACCGACGAACACGGGGCGGCGGGCGACGTACTGTACGGAATGGACTATGCCCACCAAATCTATACCAAGGCTGACCCGACCTATTCGGGGCGCGTAACCGTTCCGATCCTGTGGGACAAGGAACAGGAAACCATCGTCTCAAACGAAAGTTCGGAAATCATCCGGATGTTCAACTCGGCCTTTGACGGGATCACCGGGAACACCGATGATTACTGGCCCGAGGCGATGCGTGACGAAATCGAACAGGTCAATGCCCGCGTCTATTCCGACATCAATAACGGGGTCTACAAATCCGGCTTTGCCACCAGCCAGGCGGCATATGACGCAGCCGTTGGCCCGCTCTTTGACACGCTGGACTGGCTCGAAGACCGGCTGTCCACCAGCCGCTATCTGATGGGCGACCGCATCACCGAGGCCGACTGGCGGTTGTTCACCACGCTGATCCGGTTTGATCCGGTCTACCATCTGCATTTCAAATGCAACCGGCGGCGTCTGATCGACTATCCCAACCTGTGGGCCTATACCCGCGAGCTGTACCAGTGGCCGGGTGTCGCGCGGACCGTGAACTTAAACCATATCGTGCGCCACTATCACTACAGCCATGAGAGCATTAACCCGCACCGGATCATCCCGACGAACCCGATCCTGAACTATCTGGAGCCCCATGGGCGCGATCAGCGCCCCGCCGCGTAATGCTCAACCATCGCCGCCAGATCCTCTGGCGGCGTGCCGCTTTGCACATAAGCGCAGGCATTCGGGCTATGGGCAAAGATCGAGCCATCCGAAAAGAAAGTGGTGTTGGTCACGAAGATCACCCGGGCCTCGGGCCTGCGATAGCTGGCAAAGTCAGCCACGGCCAAGGCGCTACCGGTTTCCAGCACCAGATCCATCACGATGATCTCAAATTCGGCACCATAAAGGGCAAGGATCGCATCCTCTTGCCCGGTCACAAGCGTGACCTCGGCACCCTGTCGCTCAAGATGCCTTTTCCAGACCCGACCTAAATCAGGGTTACTCTCAACAATCAGTACATTCATCATCAACAACCTCGGCACTTATATTGGTGAGTGGTGCCGACCCCTAAGGTTTGTGTTCACGCGAATTCATTAACAAAGTGTTAACCAGGCCTGAGCACACCTCTGATCACGCGGATTTGCTTGTAAAACCGGCAGAAATCCGCTTGAAACAAGCAAATTTTGGTGATTCCGGCGAGGGGCCCGATGGCGCGCGAAAACAGAGATTTGAATCCGCGGGCCGCCCGGGACCATGGCGGTGGGCTGGATGGGGCCATGTCTGTCTATGGCGGCAAGCGCAACGATTGGATCGACCTGTCCACCGGAATCAACCCGGTTCCCTACGAGGTTGCCGGGCTCACCCCATCGGATTGGACGGAACTGCCAGACCATGGCGCATTTGAACGGCTGACCGATGCGGCCCGCAGTTTCTGGTCTGTTCCCGAAGGTGCAGAGATCCTGCCTGCACCCGGCGCATCTGCTCTGATCGCCCGCATTCCTGCGCTGGCTGCAACCGGCCGGGTTCAGATTACCACTCCGACCTATAACGAACATGCCGCCGCCTTTGCCGCGCAGGGTTGGACGCTACAGAACTCCGGCCCAGTTGAGGCGCGCGTGATCGTGCACCCCAACAACCCAGATGGGCGCATCTGGAGCGTGGGCGATGTGGATGCCCCCCTGACGATTATCGACGAGAGCTTTTGCGACGTCACGCCCGATGCCTCGCTGATCCATCTTGCCCACCGGCCCGGTGTTATCGTGCTAAAAAGCTTTGGCAAGTTCTGGGGGCTGGCGGGGGTACGACTGGGATTTGCCATCGCACGCCCCGATCTGATCGCACGTTTGAACGATCTGACCGGGCCTTGGGCGGTCTCAGGTCCCGCCTTGCGGATCGGAGAGCAAGCGTTGCGCGACACGGCCTGGGCTGACGAGACCCGCCTGCTTTTGGCGGCCGATGCCGCCCGGATGGATCGGATGGTAACGCAGAAAGGCGCGCAGCTGATCGGCGGCACCAGCCTGTTCCGGCTCTATCAGGTCGACGACGCCAGCGCCTGGCAAGACCGTCTGGCCCGCGCACATATCTGGAGTCGTGTATTCCCCTATTCGCAAACCTATCTACGCCTTGGCCTGCCACCGGCAGATGGCTGGGCGCGGCTTGAGGCGGCCCTGTGAGCACCGCCTTTATCTTAGTCTGCGCCATGTGTCTGGATGCTGCACTGGGCGAGCCGGATTGGCTGTGGTCGCGCGTCCGGCACCCCGCCGTTATGATTGGTAAACTCATCGGGTGGCTTGACGACCGCCTGAACCATGGCTCGTACCGTCGCCTCAAGGGCATAGCTGTTGCCGCGCTGCTGGTCGCAGGTGCCGCTGGGCTTGGGGGGCTTCTGTCTTTGCTTGGCCCGATCATCGGCACCATCATCTGCGCTGTGCTGTTGGCACAAAAATCGCTGGTGGAACATGTCCGCGCTGTTGGCGAGGGTTTGCAGACCTCGCTGGTCGATGGGCGCGCGAAGGTCGCCATGATCGTGTCACGTGACACCAAGGACATGACTGAAGCACAGGTCGCCCGATCCGCGATCGAGAGCGCGGCTGAAAACCTCAGCGACGGAGTCATCGCGCCGGCCTTCTGGTTTCTGGTGGGTGGCCTGCCAGGGCTTCTGGTCTACAAGGCGATCAATACCGCCGACAGCATGGTCGGCTATCGCACGGATAAATACCGTGATTTCGGATGGGCAGCTGCGCGGTTGGACGATGTCCTGAACCTGATCCCGGCACGACTGACCTTTCTGTTGATCGTCATCTTGTCAAACCAATGGGCGAAATGGGAGCAGATGGTGGGCGATGCGCGCCGCCATATCTCTCCCAACGCTGGCTGGCCCGAGGCGGCAATGGCACGCGCGCTGAGCGTGGCCCTTGCCGGGCCGCGCAGTTATGACGGAAAGCTCCGTGATCTGGCCTGGGTCAACGGCAATGCCCCGCGCGAAATTGGTGCGCCAGAGGTTTTCCGCGCATGTGACATGCTTTGGAGGATATGGGGGCTTGCGCTTGGCCTCGTGTCAGTGTGGGTTGGGGTCAGCTTCATAATCTGACGGACCTGTCCATGCGTTTTCTTTCCGGCCTTGTTGCCGCCGCCTTGTTTGCTTCACCTGCGTTTGCCCAATGTGGCGGGGGTTTCAATTCCTTCGTGAAGGGGTTGAAGGCCGAGGCCGTTCAGCAAGGCTTTGATAAATCCACCGTCAATGCCTTCTTCAAAGGTGTGCAACAAGACAACGCGGTATTGAAAGCCGACCGGGCACAGGGCGTGTTCCAGAAACCGTTCATTGATTTTTCGCGACACCTGATTTCACAAAACCGGATCGACCGGGGTCAGGCCATGTCGCGCAAATACGACGCGGTGTTTGACCGGATCGAGCAACAATATGGTGTCTCGCGCGGGGTGCTGTTGGCATTTTGGGCGTTCGAAACGGATTACGGGGCGTTTCAGGGGGATTTCAACACCCGCAACGCGCTGGTGACGCTGGCGCATGATTGCCGTCGTCCAGAATTGTTCCGGCCTCAGGTGTTCGCCGCGATTGAGCTGTACAGCCGGGGAAATTTCGACCCGGCCCGCACGTCAGGTGCCTGGGCTGGCGAGATTGGAATGGTGCAGATGCTGCCCCGAGACATTCTGGAAAACGGGGTCGATGGCGATGGTGACGGCAAGGTTTCGCTAAAGACCTCTGCGCCCGATGCGCTTATGTCGGGCGCCAAGATGCTGTCGCATCTGGGCTGGCAACCGGGGCAGCCTTGGCTGCAAGAGGTCACCGTACCCGCACGGATGGATTGGTCGCTATCGGGCCCGGGCAAACCGCGTTCGGTTTCTGATTGGCAGGCGATGGGCGTTCAGGCACGCAACGGGTCCCTCACCAACCTGCCCGCCTCGCTGATCCTACCGCAAGGGCATAACGGGCCTGCCTTTCTGGCCTATCCAAATTTTGATGTGTATTTCGAATGGAATCAGAGCTTTGTCTATGTGCTGACCGCCGCCTATTTCGGCACCCGGCTTGAAGGGGCACAGGTCTATGACGCGGGCAACGCGGCCCAAGGCTTATCGGGTGCACAGATGAAGCAGCTGCAAAGCAAGCTGCAGGCGCGCGGCCATAATGTGGGCAAGATCGACGGGATTCTGGGCGCTGGGACCCGCGCGGCTGTCCAGTCAGAGCAAACACGACTAGGCCTGCCTGCGGATGCCTGGCCAACGGCTGAGTTGTTGAACCGGCTCTAGTCGCTCTTCGATACGGCGATCTAGGCGACTTCGGCGTCCAAAGATCGCCCGTTCGGCTCAAACACATGCATTTGCAGCCTATCGCCGCGTGTTTCGATGGCGGTATTTGCCGGGATCTCGGCCCAATCGCCATTCTTCGCATCCAGCGGCTCAGACGCGATAATGATCCCATCATCGCAGGGCCTGTAATGCAGGCTGGGTGCGAAACGGTCCGAGGCATAGCGCGCAGCAAACAGGCGATCTCCATCGGACCAGCAGGCGGCAAAGCGCATATGGGGTAGGCTTCCTTTGGCGCGGGCAAGCACTTCGACACGGTGCACCGCACGCTCCATCGCGGCGATGGGTTCGGCGTCCAACCCTTCGCCATGGGCAATCAGAAAAATCGCCTCGCTTTCAGTTGCGCCAAGGCGATGATCGTACAGGTGGCCCGGTATCATCCCGTCAAGCTGTTGGCGGATACGGTCATGGCCACCTGCCTGCCCGTTATGCATAAAGCTCCACTTACCACAGCCAAAAGGATGGCAGTTGTTCCGCGACGTGGCAGTCCCAGTTGAGGCACGTACATGCGCCAGGAACAGGTGCGATTTCGTGTGATGGGTCAACTGTTTCAGGTTGGCATCCGACCAAGCCGGGTTGGTGTCTTTGTAAAAACACGGCGTTTCGCGCCCGGAATACCAGGCCAACCCAAAACCATCCGCGTTGATCGGCGTTTTGCCAATCAGGGCGTTTCTGCTTTGATGCACCAGCGACTGTTCCTGGTCCATGACAAGTTCGTCCAGAAACCGTTTCGCACCCGCCCAAGCCAGAAATCTGCACATCGACCCGCCTCTTTTGATCCGTTGTTGATACGGGAACTTACAACAACGCGGGGTGAGAATTCGCCCCTGATCCCCATCTAATTTTGAAATATTACGATTAAATGACCACCAAAAACCCACATATTCAGATCAATTTCAATAGTTGCCGCGGTTTCTTGAATGTCACTCGGGCCGTACCGGGAAACGCTCTCCCTTTTCCGTGATCAGGATCAGGCGTCCAGCACTCAGGACATAAAGATCACATCGACCGAACCCGTTTCTGTATTGCACGCAGATACTGCCATCCTCCGCGATGGAATAGGTTCCGAACGCAGATTCTCCGCTGGCATAGGTATAGGAATAGGCCCCGCCAGCCGAATATCGCGACTGCCCGTCATCATAAAAGGTCAGCGTCCGACCCGCCAGCGCCGTCAACTCTTGTTGGGTCAGGGGGACGTCATCGGGCTTGGTCGTCCATTCCGCGGCCCCTAAAGGGGTAGCAGTCAGTAGGGCGATGATCAGGAAACGGGTCATGGCAGCAGACTAACCCAATTCTTACGAAACCGATCATAACGTTGCAGTGAGAGGTCAGGCGACCATCTGTTCGGCTTTCTTCAGATCAACCGAGACCAGCTGGCTGACACCCTGTTCTTGCATGGTCACGCCGAACAGACGATCCATCCGCGCCATGGTCACCGCGTGGTGGGTGATGATCAGGAACCGTGTGTCGGTCTGGCGGCACATCTCGTCCAGAAGGTCGCAGAACCGGGTCACGTTGGCATCATCCAGCGGCGCATCGACCTCGTCCAGAACACAGATCGGAGCCGGGTTCGCCAGAAAGACGCCAAAGATCAGGGCCGTCGCGGTCAGGGTCTGTTCACCGCCCGAAAGCAGGCTGAGCGTCGACAATTTCTTGCCCGGCGGCTGGCACATGATTTCAAGGCCGGCATCCAGCGGGTCGTCGCTTTCGACCATGACCAGATTGGCCTCGCCACCACCAAAGAGATGCTTGAACAACATGGCGAAGTTCGAATTCACCTGTTCAAACGCGGTCAGTAGCCGTTCGCGTCCTTCGCGGTTGAGGCTGGAGATGCCGCTGCGCAGCGCTTTGATCGCCTCTTCGAGATCGGCCTTTTCGCCGTTCAGCGTGTCGAATTCTTCCTGAACATCTTTGCTGTCCTCTTCGGCACGCAGGTTTACCGCGCCCATCGCATCTCGCTGGCGTTTGTGGCGGTTGACCTCGGCCTCAAGAGCATCGGCAGCTGGCATCTGGTCGGGATTCACATCCAGCTGGTTCAGCAACTGGTTCGGGGTTAGCTGTTGATCCTCAGCGATACGCTCGGCCGCTGCCGATACGGCCTCTTTGGCTGCATCACAGCGCGCCTCAGCGGCGGCGCGGCTTTCGCGCGCCTCCGAAGCCAAACGTTCCGCTTCGCGCTCAGCCAGCACAATCTCTCGCTGGCGGGCCTCGGCGGCAGCCAACTTGTCGGCGGCCTCGGCCCGGCGGGCTTCGGCAGTTTCGATCAATTCGTTCAACTCTTCACGCGCCTCGGCGATTTCGCCCGGAGCAGCCATCGCTTCGGATAGCTCTTCCTCGGAACTTTCCTTGCGCTCGGCCAGTTCCGAGATTCGCTTTTCGGCGCTGTCCAGGCGGTGCCGCCAACCGCTGAGGTCCTTGGTGACCTCTTGTGTACGGCGGGTACGGGCCTCGCCCTCGCGGCGCAGCTCGTCATGGGACGAGCGGTGAGTCAGCATCGTGATCCGCGCCGCCTCGACCGTCTGTTTGATGTCTTCGACCTGCGCGCGGGCATTGTCGAGATTGCCCAGACCGGTCAAGGCGCCCTCGGCCTCGCGCAGCTGGGCACGGGCGGACATCGCATCCTCTTTGTGGCGATCAACGGCAAGCGCCAGCGTTTCCAGCCTGCCCTGCGCCAGATTGCGATCGGCCTCGGCCCTGCTGAGCAGACGCGCGGTTTCAGCCATGCGCTGATCGGCGGCGCGGCGTGCCTCGCGGGCGCGGCGGTCAGCCTCGGTCACGTCGGCCAGTTGTTGCGACAGCGTCTCGTGTGCAGCGCGGGCACCGTCGGCCTGCGCCTCAGTCCGGGCCAGTTCCTGTTTCAGTGCCTCAAGTTTGTTGAGCTGTTCAAGCCGCAGGGCGGCCGCACTTGGCGCATCCTCGGCCCAGGCACGGAATCCGTCCCACCGCCACAGATCGCCCGAACGCGACACCAACCTTTGGCCCGGCTTCAACGATGCCTGCAACCGCGCGCCCTGATCCGCGTCGACCAAACCAATCTGCGCGATCCGGCGGCTGAGGCGATCAGGACCGGATACATGCAAGGCCAGCGGCTCGGCCCCATTGGGCAGCGATTGATCGGCATCATAGCCCGCAACCGGAACCCAGCCTGATGGCCCGTCGCCCTCGACCAAGGGTGCCCTTAGATCATCCGCAAGCGCAGCGCCCAATGCCTTTTCATAACCCGGAGCCACACGCAGCATGTCGAGCACCTGCCCTCCTTCTGCGGTATCCCGTTCAACCAGCTTGGCCAGAGCTGTGGTCTCGGCGCGGATCGCACCCAGCTCACCTTCAGCTTCGGATCTTTTCGCACGCGCCTCGGCCTCGCGGCCCTGGGTTTCATTGCGTAACTCGTCAGCGGCGGCCAGTGCCTCTTCGGCGGCTTCAGAGGCCTCGCGAGCCTCTTCTTCACCCTCTTGCGCGGCCTCAAATGCCTCGGCGGCGCGGGTCAGGGCTGTTTTCGCCTCATCCACCGCTGCGCGGGCCTTTTCCTCTTCACCTTCCGACCTGGCCAGCGTTTTGCGGCTGTCGTCGACCAATCGCTGGCCGGACTGGTGGCGCGCAACCAGACGCGCCATATCCTCAGTCTCTTGTGACAAGTGGTCTTCGCGGTCTTGCAGGACAGAGGCCGCTTCGCGCGCGACCTCGGCGGCCTCGGCGACTTTTTCGTCGTGGCCATCGGCAGCTTTGGCCAATTCACGAGCTTCCCATTCCAGCCGTTCGATCATCTGCCCCGCATCGCGGTTCAGCCCGGCCTCGCGCTCGATATCGTTACCAAGCTGCTGAATGCGATTAGTCAATGTCTCAATCGTCTGACGGGCGCGGGTTTCCTGATCTGACAACTGATCCCGCTGCACCTGCTGGCGCTGCAGGACGGCGGCGGCAATGGCCTCTTCTTCGCGCAGGGGTGGCAGGGTTTCTTCGATTTCCGCCCGGCTTGCGACGGCAGAGCGTGCTTCAGCTTCGGCGCGCGACGCCTCGGTCAGGCGTTCGCGCAGCTTTTCCTCGGCCTGCTGGCGGGCCATGTCGGCCTCTTTCCAGCGACGATAGAGCAACATGCCTTCGGCTTGGCGCAGCTGCTCTCCGATTTCGCGATAGCGGGCGGCCTGACGCGCCTGACGGGCCAGCTGCGCCAGCTGTCCGCCCAGTTGTTCCAGCACGTCATCCACACGGGTCAGGTTGGCCTCGGTACCCTTCAGCTTCAACTCGGCCTCGTGTCGGCGCTGATAGAGGCCCGAAATTCCGGCCGCCTCTTCCAGAATGCGGCGGCGAGAGCGGGGTTTGGCGTTAATCAGTTCGGCAATGCGGTTCTGTCCGACCAGCGCCGGAGAATGCGCACCCGTTGAGGCGTCGGCGAACAACATCTGCACATCACGCGCCCGCACATCCTTGCCATTGGTCTTATAGGCGCTGCCGACATCTCGGGTGATGCGGCGGACAATCTCAAGCTGGTCGCTGTCATTGAAACCCGAGGGCGCGAGCCGCTCGGAGTTGTCCATGGTCAGCACAACTTCGGCAAAATTGCGGGCCGGCCGCGTGGCGGCCCCAGCGAAAATCACATCTTCCATCGCGCCACCGCGCATGGATTTGGGTCGGTTTTCCCCCATCACCCAACGCAGAGCTTCCAGCAGATTGGATTTGCCACAACCATTAGGGCCCACAACACCGGTCAACCCATCCGCGATAATCAGATCGGTCGGATCAACAAAGCTTTTGAAGCCGGTGAGTTTGAGTTTGCTAAAGCGCAAAGGCAATGGGTCCCGTGATTCCTATACCTTCGAAGTCTGCGCAACGGATTGGGGTTGAGTCAACGGAGTCGCGCAGGATATGGGATATATGGCCCACTTATCCACAACATCTTGCCTAAATCCGCAAGAAAAAGCGCGATTCAGTAGGCTGTACACTCAAAGACCTGATAGCCGTCGCCGTCACCAAGGTCTTGAAACAGCCCGGTATCAATGCATTCGTAATTCGGGACTGAAACCGCCGTCAGCAGCAACCGCTTGCCCATGGCGCGGTCACAACCCAAAACGCCAACGGTCACGGCCGCGTCGCCCAGGACATCCAGTATCGGGCATCCCGAGACCTGAGCCATCGCCATGGCCGCTCGTTCGCGGATCGGGCCAAGACGCGGAGCGTATTGCGAATTAACCCGAACGGCTTCGGCCAGATCTCCGCGCACGCGAACATCAAATACGCTGCCATTCACAGCGATACGCGTCGCCTGAACATCGCGAAAGTGAGGGGTCCCGGCCGAACATGCAGCCAGCATCAGAAAAGACAAAATCCGGATCATATCCGCATCATTGCCAAAACTGGTTAACAGAACCTTTCCTTCGCTCAGGCCCTAAGTACTATTCCCAAGCGGCGAATACCTTCGCGGATCGTATCCTCATCCGAGTTCGAGAAACTCAACCGGATCGTATTGGCGCCCGAGCCATCTGCGAAAAAGGCCCGACCCGGTACAAAGGCCAGTTTCACTGTGTCGAGCGCACGGGCCAGCAGGTCTGCCCCGTTCATACCAGTAGGCAGAGTCACCCAGATGAACATGCCGCCCTGCGGATGCGTCCACTGAACACCATCGGGCATGTTCTGTTGCAGCGCCTCCAGCATAGCATCGCGCCTGGCACCATAGGTCTGGCGCAAAAGCGGGATGTGCGTGTCAAAATGCGCGCGGGCAACCTGCTCAACCGCCATCTGGTTCAACGTGGGCGAATGCAAATCCGCCGCCTGCTTGACCAATACCAGTTGCGAGATAATGGGCTTGGCGGCCACCACCCAGCCAACGCGCAAACCGGGAGACAGCGTTTTCGAGAAGCTACCGCAATAGATCGTACGGCAGGCCTCGATCGACCCTTTTCGCGCCTGTTCTAACGCCAAAACCGGAGGGATGGCATCTCCTTCATAGCGCAGAGCCTGATAGGCGCCGTCCTCGATCACCGCTATATTCAGATCATCGGCAAGATTCAGCAGGTATTCTCGACCACGCAGGTCAACGGTCTCACCGGTTGGATTTGCGAAATCAGGCGACAGATAAGCGAATTTGACCGCGCCCTCGCCAGCAGCTTCAGAATATTCGGCGGCACCTCTATTGCCGTTAAGCATAAGACGGTCGAACCGGGGCTCGTAGGCATCAAAGGCGTTGATCGCCCCCAGATAGGTCGGCCAGCCGATCAACGCAGTATCCTCTGGCGACAAATAGAGCTTGCCCAGATAATCCAAGGCCTGTTGCGATCCCGAGGTGATCAGGATGTTATCGACACTACAATCGACGCCGATCTCGCGCATATGCTGCACAAGCCATTCGCGCAATGGAACATAGCCCTCGCTGACTGAATATTGCAGCGCCTGCGGCCCAGCACTCAAAGCGGCCTGACAAGCTTGGGCAAAGGCCTCGGTGGGAAACAGGTTTGGGTCTGGGATGCCGCCCGCGAACGAGATGATTCCCGGCTGATCAAGAAGTTTCAACAACTCGCGGATTTCCGATGCTTTCATCCGGGACGCCCGCGTTGCAAACAGATTCTGGGTCATCCTTGGCCTCCTCCTGCCCTGTTGCGACCCACCCTAGGTGCAAATTTTATAATGTCAATATTGCTGACCTAAATTCAACTCCACCCCCCTGCTTGAACCAGGCCCGGATACGTGGTCATATGAATTGACCAATTTCGAAAACGCGCCGCCATGCCCTTCCAAAAGATCCAAACTGAAAAGCTGTCCATTGCGGTGGTCAAACAAATCGAGTTGCTGATTCTGCGCGGGATCCTGCGCCCCGGAGAACGTTTGCCTGCAGAACGGGAACTGGCCGACCGTCTGGGCGTTTCACGCCCCTCGCTGCGCGAAGCGATTTCTGATCTTCAGCATCAGGGTTTGCTGACAGCCAAGGCGGGGTCAGGAATCTATGTTGCCGAAGTCTTAGGCTCGGCTTTTTCACCGGCTCTGATCCGGTTGTTCAGCAGCCATGACGAGGCGGTTTTCGACTATCTGTCCTTCCGCCGGGACATGGAAGGGCTTGCAGCAGAACGCGCGGCAAGACTGGGGTCGGAAAGCGACCTGAAGGTCGTACAGGCGATCTTTGACAAGATGGAAGCCGCCCATGCCCGCAATGCGGCCGAGGAAGAGGCCCATCTGGATGCGCAGTTCCACATGGCCATCATTGAGGCCAGTCACAACGTGGTCATGCTGCATATGATGCGGTCGATGTTCGACCTGCTACGACAGGGTGTCTTCTACAATCGGCAGATGATGTTCCGGCAGCGTACGACGCGAGACGCCATTCTGGATCAGCACCGGGAAATCAATTCAGCGCTGCAGGCACGCGACCCTGAGGCTGCGCGCGTTGCAGTCCAGGAGCATCTGGGCTTTGTTCGCATCTGCATGGAAGACCACCAGAAAGCCCTGCGGAACGAAGCCATTGCGCAGCAGCGCCTGGACCATGAGACAGGACAGCACTGATGTTCATTGGGCACCTACCTGGTGCGTATCTGGTCTTTCGCACTGCGACGCCCGGATTGGATAAAGCTGCGTTTGCCGCTGCGATGATTGGTTCCATCGCCCCAGATATCGATTTGCTGTGGTTCTATTTCGTAGACAATCGCAGCCACCACCATCACGAATACCTCACACACCGCCCTCTGCTTTGGCTCGGCATCCTGACGCTCGGCCTGCTGCTGTGGCTAAGATTCCCGCGCGCAGGACTCATTACTGCAGCCTTCGGCGCCGGGGGTCTGGTGCATATGACCTTGGATTCGATTGTTGGCGAAGTGGCATGGGCTTGGCCAATTTTCGAATTCACCCACCCGCTGGTGGTTGTTCAGGCCACGCATTCTCATTGGATTTTATCTTTTCTAAGCCATTGGACCTTCAAGATCGAAATCGCAATCACTCTCCTGGCGGCCTATGTGTGGTGGACCAGCAGGCGCAAGAAACAGCAGGGCCTTGAGGGTTAAATTCCGTTCAACCGCCGCTTAAGACTGTGAACCCACAAATTTGGCCGTTTCATTGCCTTCGGGTCCTGACTGGACAGCGACGGAAACAACCCTTCAGCTTCGGTCCGAGAGCGCAATTCCAACGGCGTGTCCAATATCGCCCCAATCAGGTCATCCGACCGGCTCTGCGCCTGACGCTCGACCTCAATCGCCTGAAGCATTTCCGCATGGTAAGCCTCAGCCGCTTCGGACCGCTGGCCCTTGCGGAACCGGAAAGCCCCAACCTGAGCATGCACGGGCACCAAATCGGTATGTCGCGAAAACCGCAGCCATAACTCTCCGTCGACGGCAAGCTTGAGGTTCTCGTTTAGTTGGCCCCCGACCTGATCCCAAAGGTCACGCCGCCAATAGGTCGATTCCTGCTGAACCCACTGATAGTCCCCGGCAAGCAGTCTTACCCGTGAAACGGGCTTTGGGCGCCGTACAGTCAGGACATTGTCTTCTTCGTCAATGCACGTGACCCGCCCGGTCATCCAATTCATGTTTTTGTTCAACGAAAACAGCGATCCTACCGTGGCAAGGCCGCCGGGAATAAGAACATCGTCCGAATTGATCCAACCCATTACGTCGCCCGTGGCCACTGCAAAGCCTTTGTTTACAGCGTTGGCCTGCCCGGTATCCGGGCCCGAGATGATATGTGAAAACGCATCGCGGTACTTTTCGACCACCTCCATCGAACCATCGGTGCTACCGCCGTCCGTCAGGATCAGGTCCAGCTTAGGATATTCCTGCTCAAGCACAGAGAGGATTGTCCGTTCGATGAAATCGACGCAGTTCAGGTTGGGAATAACGACACTGATTGTCGGCAATTCGGTCATAAAGGGCTCTTATCCAGCCCGGTTTCGGCATATGCCGTCGCACGGGCGCAAAATTGGTTGGAGTGTTTCCGAATATGTAACGCAGACAATCGGTCCCCGGTCAAATCGGGAAGCGGGGTGCGAGATTCGCAGCCCAATGTCCGGACCCGGCAGATGTGCTGCCGGGCCGGAATTGTCTTAGTGAAGCTTTTCGTTCACATCCGCAATGGATGCGTCGATCAGCTTGTTGGCCTGCGTGGCGGTCATCTGCTTGGCCAGCACAGCATTGGCTGCAGAAATAGCAACGGTGATGGCCTGATCGCGGACTTCCTTGACAGCCGACGCTTCAGCCGATGCAATCTGGTCCTGCGCGGTCGCCAGACGGCGCGCGATGGATTTCTCCAGATCGACCTTGGCTTGCTCAGCAGCCAAAACCGCATCTTCCTTTGCGGCGGCCACGATGGCATCCGCCTGACCCTGAACCTCGCGTTGCTTGCGCTCGTACGAGGCAAGCAGGCTACGCGCTTCTTCATGCAGGGCGCGAGCTTCGTCCAGTTCGGACTTGATGCCTTCGGCACGCTTATCCAGCGCTCCACCAATCATGCCCGGGACCTTGAAGTAGAACAGGACTGCGATGAAAACGATGAAGCCCAGCAGAACCACAAAGTCGGTGTTGCCAAGCGAGAAAAACGGGCCACTTGCGGCCAGCGCGGGGCTGGCGGCAGCAAATGTCAGGATAAGGGCAAGAGTGTTCCGCATGTCACTTATCCTTTTGTCTGCGCGTCAACCGCACCGTTGATGGTTTTGGCATCAGCCTCGCCACCCAGAGCGGTAACTAGTTCTACTGCCGTATCCTTGGCAACGATTTGAATGCTTTCCAGCGCACCTGCACGGATGTCGGCAATAGCCTTTTCCGATTCAGCCGCTTTTGCAGCGATTTCAGCATCTGCCTTGGCAATCGCGTCATCCAGACCAGACTGGATTTCGGCGCGTGCTTCGGCAGCGATACGCTGTGCCTCAGAACGGGCATCGGCCAGCGCCTTGTTATAGGCCTCTTCAGCCTCGACCGCTTTGGCCTTTAGATCTTCGGCCGCAGCCAGGTCATTTGTAATGGTCCCCTGACGTTCCGCCAGGATTGCCGCGATGCGGGGCAGAGCCACGCGGGACAGGACCAGAAAGATGACGACCAGCGTGATGACCAGCCAGAAAATCTGGTTGGGGAACCAATCGAAGCAAAGCTGAGGCATACCAATCGCCGACCCATGAGAGTCAACGCAGGTGCCAGCCACCTCTTCGTATACGGGTTCTGTCGCCATGATGTCCTCCGTCGGAACGTTGTCTTTACAACAGGTGGGCCGCTATGGCTTGGGCCCACCTGCGCGTAAGGATCAGGTTCCGCAGATTAGACGGCGAACATCAGCAGCAGCGAAACTAGGAATGCAAAGATCCCCAGGGCTTCTGCAAATGCGATACCGATGAACAGGGTTGCGGTCTGCGAAGCAGCCGCCGAAGGGTTGCGCAGAGCGCCAGCCAGGAAGTTGCCTGCTACGTTGCCCACCCCGATTGCGGCTGCGCCGGAACCGATTGCTGCCAGGCCTGCGCCGATGTGTGCGAGATCGCCTTCCATGATGTTTCTCCTTACGAATTGGAAGTTTCGATGTTTGGGTATCGGACCTTAGTGCGACGGATGCAGTGCATCCTTCAGATATACACAGGTCAGAATGGTGAATACGTAGGCCTGGATAAAGGCCACTAGGACCTCAAGACCGTACATTGCGGTGATCGCCAGAACGGACACTGGCGAGATCACGGCAATCGCGGCGAAGCCTGCGAAAACCTTGATAACCGCGTGGCCTGCCATGACGTTACCAGCAAGACGAATGGAGTGGCTGACCGGGCGCACGAAATACGAGATCAGCTCGATAATCGCCAAGATCGGGCGCAGCGCCAGCGGCGCGCTGGAGACCCAGAACAGGCCCAGGAACCCGACGCCGTTCTTGACAAAACCCAGAATGGTCACAGTCAGGAACACGGCCAGCGCCAGTGGGATGGTCACGGCGAAATGCGATGTAGTTGTGAACGAGGTCGGGATCAGACCCAGGAAGTTCGCGGTCACGATGAACATGAACAGGGTCATGACATAGGGGAAGTATTTGACGCCATCCTTGCCGCAGATGTCTTCAAGCATCTTGTAGATAAAGCCATAGGCCAGTTCGGCCACCGACTGCATGCGCGTCGGGACAATGGCGCGCTTGGACGTGCTGAGCACCAGCAGGCCGATCACGGCGAGAATTGCGAAAAACAGCCACAGAGTGACGTTAGTGGGCGTGTACCAAGCAATCGCACCGTCGCCAAAAAGCGGTTTGACGATGAACTGATCCATCGGATGGAAAACCAGGCTGCTGCCTTCTGCTGCGGTGGTCTCAGTTGCCACGTTCAGTCCCTCTCGTCTTCGTCGGCCTTGTCGGCCATCTGTTTCTCTTGCGCCTGTTGTGCGCTGCGGAGCATAACCTTTACTCCGGCGACCAGACCCAGCAATGTGAACAGCACCAGGAAGATCGGGATTGTCCCGAACAGGCTGTCCAGCCCGTATCCGATGCCAAATCCGATCCCCAGACCGGATACCATTTCGATGACCATCCGCCAGGCAAGCTCGCCTCCCGAATAATCGGCGTCCGCACGGGCCTCAGGCTTTGACTTGGCCTTTTTTGCCGCCGTGATCTTGGCCTCAAGCTGCGCCATACGCTGCTTTTGGTCATCATCAGTCACGGGCGTTTCCCTCGTACAGTCTTGGGCACGGTGCTAAGGGGCGGAGAGCGCAGAGTCAACGGCGTTGGCAGCCCGAATTGCCGCACTTTACTCTATTGTTTTTAAAGACATTTTTTCCGAGTCAGCATAGACGTGATCAGCCCGAACCACAGGAAGCGGGTACAAAGGTACGGAATCCGCATATTCAACCTTTTGGTTGATCTTTGCCCGACACCCCCTGCCAGATACGTCTGATCACGCGCCCGTCGATCAGCAGCAGACCGGCGAAGATCGCTGCCATTCCCAGCAGATGCTCGGGCCGCAGGGTTTCTCCCAGCACCCATGTTCCAAGCACCAGCGCCGAAACAGGCGCAATCAATGTCACTGTCGAGATATTGGTCGGGCCAACCTTGGGCAGCAACCAGTAGAACGCGATAAAGGCGGCGGATGTCAGCACAAACCCGATCATCGCCAGCGAGGCCCAAGTCTCGGCCCGGGTTATTTGGGGTAGCCCTTCTTGCCAAAGCGCCAAGGGCGTGATGGCCAGCGTAGCACCCGTCAATGCAAGGGCGGTCAGAACCACAGGTTGCATATCCCGGAAGGCCCGCGCGATGTTGACTGAGAACGCATAGCAGATCGGTGCGCAAAGTGTCAGAAGGATCGCCCAAAATTCGGACGACGCGCCACCGCCCAGTACAGGCAGGGACAGCACAACGATACCGGTGAAGCCGCAAACCACGCCCAGAGACTTTAACAGGGTGGCACGTTCACTTCCGGGCCAGAAATGCGAAACAATGACGGCAAAGGCCGGTGTCGTTGCATTGACGATCCCTGCCACACCCGAAGCGATATGCTGTTGCCCAAGCGCATAGAAGGCAAAGGGTGCGGCATAGCTGAGCGCACCAAATCCCAACAACCCAAACGCACGTGTCAGTGTCAGATTGACTGGCAATCGCGCCCCGATCACATAGACCCAGCACCCCAGCGCCCCAAATGCAACCCGTCCCATCGACACCGAAAGCGGCCCAAGTTCCCGCAGCAAAATGGCATTAAACATGAAGGACATGCCCCAGCCGATGCCAAGAATACAAATCACCAGCCAGTATTTTAGTGACATCCCAACCCCCGATACACATGCCGGGGCACAGTGACCTCATACCGAAAATTGTCAAACCGGTTCTTGCGCTTTAGGAAAGGAGTATGTCCAACGATCTCGATACCGTTTTTGCGGCCCTTGCCGACCCCACACGCCGCGCCATCCTTGCGATGCTGCTGGAGGATGACATGGCGGTGACGGATGTCGCCGAACCGTTCGAGATGTCGCTTGCCGCGATTTCAAAACACCTGGTGATCCTGACCAGAGCCGGTTTGATCAGCCAGGAAAAGCGCGGACGGGTGAAGTGGTGCAAGCTGGAGCCTGACGCGCTGCGATCCGCATCCGTCTGGATGCAAGGGTTCGGGCAGTTCGAGCCGGTCAATCTGGACGCGTTCGAACGATTTCTTGAGGTTGAACTGCCCGCAGCCGAGGAATGATCCGCCTACCTGACTACAAAAACAGAGACACTGGCATGTTTCGCCAGATACCCCGCATGGCTCGAGAATATATAGTCGGTAATACGCGGCGCATGGGTGCCGACGACGATAAGGTCAGCTTCGATTTCTTCGGCAGTCCGTGTCAGGTCACCGTCAACTTCGGCGGCGACATCAACCGAATGGATATTGCGATACACCACTTCGATCCCGCTGCTTTCAGCCAACTGTTTGGCAAAATCACGTAAGTTCTTGTCAATCGCAGCATCTGACTGAACAGGGTCACCCGGTTGGGTGCCGGTGACACTGACCAAAGTAATCTTGGCCCCCTGCCATTCGGCTATAGCTGCTGCAACTTTGGCGGCCTTGCGCACCTCGGGTGGCAGATGAAGATCAACCGGGATCATGATATGACTGTACATGGGACGTTCCTCCTTGGCCTGAAGCATAGAGAAACCAGAGGGTGCCAGGCCTTGATCTGCCTCAACACCGTCGCCCGCTTGGTCAAACATTGAAACGGGCTAGCCTTCCTGACTGTATTCAACACCGGTCACGACCCCCGAAGGGTCCGCCCGACACAACCACGGGGCCTGGGCCCCGGTAACGGAAACCGTCGTGACCGACCCGCCCGGTTCGGTATCGGTGGACATTGCCCGAACATCCCCGGGCCGCGTTCCAGTTTCGGCTGCGACCAGCGCCTCGCAACTGGCTTGTAAATCCGTTTCAGATGACCCGGCACAGGCGCCGCAAGCCACCAATATCATTATGGAAAGAACTGGTTTCATGTCGTCCCCTTGGACGTTTCATATTCTGGTCTAGGGCTAAGCCTGACACAATTTGGTCGTTTCACAAGTTCAATCGGCTTGCGGCAAAGGACGCGCGGGTTTGCCCTCCTCGGATTTCAGTAGCAAAACCAGGGCCAGGATCGTCAGACCGGCACCAAAATAGACGACAGGGCCAACCGCCTGCTGCCCCAGAGAGATTTCCCACAGAATGACCCAACTGGGAACCAGATAAGTATAAGCCATCACCTTTGCCGATGGCAGGCGCAGCGTTGAATACTGAACCAGCACGAAACTGGCCGCGGTTGCAAAGACCGAAACATAAATCAAACCCACCCAGACTATCGCTGGCAGGTTCGCCCAGTCGGTGGCACGGATCTCGGACCACCCGTAGATCGTCAGCATTAGGCATCCCGCCAGAAGCGTACCAAAGGTAAACACCACTGCAGGCTCTCCACGGTTCAGCTTGCGTACAAGGGGAGTATACAAAGCATGCGCGACACAGCCCCAGAAATAGATGATTTCCCCCTGCCCGATATCGAACGCGCGCACGGCTTGCCAATCGGCGCGAAAGATCACCCACAGCGCCCCGACTGCCCCAAGGGTCAGTGCAAGCGCCATCCTTGGTGTGGTGATCTGGCGCAACAAGATCCAACCGGCGAATGCGGCCATAACCGGAGTCAGCGTAAAGACCGCTGCCGCGTTGACAGGCGGTGCAGTTTTCAACCCGTAGAACATCAACACGAAATAGGCCGCGAATACTCCGCCCAGAACCAAATAGCGCCACGAGGCTTGTGCCGCGCTGCGCGGCAGGCCGGTGGTCATAAGGGCGGCACCCCCAATCACCACGGATGCGATGCCGAACCGGGCCGCGGTAATGGCTTCGGGCGCGATCTGATTGGCGATCAGTGACCCCAGCGAGAAACTCCCTGCAACCAGGGCCGAAAAAATCAGCATGGCCAGATGGCCACGCGCCTGTTGACTCATTTTGCCCAGCTCTTGGATTGCTCTTTCAGATAGGTCAGAAAGGCCTGCACCTTGGTCGTGCGATGCAGATCCACATGGGTAACAAGCCACAGATCACCAAACCATTCCGGCATCGGGTCGATCACTTCGACCAGATTCGGATCTCCTGCAGCTGACCAACGTGGCATGAAACCGATACCCGCCCCGGACAGGACCGCCTCGCGGATACAGAAGTTGTTGGTACAACGGAAGGTGATGCGCTCGGCTGGCACGGTCTGGCGCAACCAGCGGGAAAACGGCGCTCGGCTGTTTTCGTCATCGGTACTGATGAAAGAATGATCCGCAAAGTCATCCAGGCTGCCAGGCTTGCCGTGCAGCGCGACATAATCGGTGCTGGCGTATAACCCGACCTCTTGCTTCATAAAGGACTGAACCACATTGTCGGGCTGATCAGGCGCTGACCCGGCACGGATCGCCACGTGCGCTTCGCCATATTCCAGACGAAACAGCCGATCACCGGTCAGATACCGGACGATCAGTTCCGGGTGCCGTCGCTGAAACTCGGCAAGAACCGGCACCACCAGAGATGCCAGAGAGGACAGAGACGTCACGACCAACTCGCCCGACACGTCATCACCCCGACCCTTCATACGGCCGATCAGTTGATTGAACTGATCCTCAGTCGCCTGTGCCACACGCAACAGGTCCTCTCCGGCTTCGGTCGGGGTATAGCCGCGCGCATGGCGCTGGAACAGCTTGACCGCCAGCCGGGCCTCAATTGCATCAATGTGGCGAATGACGGTGGCATGATGCACACCCAGGACCTCGGCCGCGCCACTGACCGTTCCCATACGCGCCACCTGATAGGCGGTTCTTACCTCGTCCCAGTTGTCCACTGCGGTTTTCCATTGTGCAAATTCTAACAGACCCTGTTGACTTACCAGAGTTTTGTTCGCTCGCGCAACGCTCATATCGGGCCAAGACACATCCTGCACACCAAAGGAAACTGAACCATGACCAAAACTATCCTGCATATCGACGCATCGGCCCGCCGCGAAGGCTCGACCACTCGTGACCTGTCGGCACGCATCGTCAATCACCTGGGCGCTGACCGCATAATTCGCCGTGACCTTGCCACACCTCTGCCGCTGCTGACCGAAGCTTGGGTCAGCGCAAATTTCACCCCTGCCGATCAGCGCAGTACCATGCAACAGGACCAATTATCCCTGTCTGACGAGCTGGTTACTGAACTGCAGCAGGCCGATACGCTTGTCATAGGCCTGCCGATCTACAATTTCTCGGTGCCCGCGGCGTTCAAAGCCTGGATCGACCTGATTGCCCGCGTCGGAGTGACCTTTTCGTATTCCGAAAGCGGTCCAAAAGGCTTGTTGGATGGAAAGCGCGCGGTTTTAGCCGTGGCGTCGGGTGGCACAGCTGTCGGGTCTGATGTCGATTTTGCCACCACCTATGCCAAGCATGTACTTGGCTTTATCGGTATCCATGACGTCGAAATCGTCGCCGCCGACCAGTTGGCGCTGGATGCCGAAGGTTCTCTCAGCAATGCACGAAATGCGGTTTCGCAACTGGCAGCCTGATTGACCTTCACCTCAGAAAACGTCCAGTCTGTCCTGGATACCAAATGGGCAGACTGGACGCACGCAATGAAAAAGATCGGCATTCTGGGCGGCGTGGGCTGGGCCTCGACCGTTGATTATTACCGGGCGATTGCCGAAGGCTCGGGGCGGTTTTTCGCCCAGCGCGGACATGGATCCCCTCTGCCCATCCCACCCATGACCATCGAGTCCGTGACCCAGGCTAAAACCCGTGCCCTGCGTGGCGTCGCGGGCGATGAGGCCAGTTGGGCCGGATTTGATGCTGTATTTCGGGAAGCTTTGTTAACTCTTGAAGCCTCTGGCTGTGACTTTGGGATTATCGCCTCGAACACACCCCACGCGCGGCTGCATGCAATCCGACAGGGCGTTACGATGCCCATTCTCAGCATCTTCGATGCAACCGCCGAGGTTACGGCCTCGACAGACGCCACGCGCGCGCTGGTTCTGGGCACCACGGTAACGATGCAGGCGACGCACTATGCCAACAAGCTGGGCGAGATTGGCATCAGCGCAAACGCCCGCCTGCCCGAAAGCGAAATTGCAAAGATGCAAGCGATGATCGACGGTGATTTCTACGGCGGCGCGTCAGATAGCGCCCGTGCGCGCCTGCTGGCCTTTTGTAACCGGCATGCCGAACACGGAACCGCAATCCTTCTGGCCTGTACGGAACTGCCGCTGGCATTTCCCGATCATCTGGACGACCCTGTGTTCGAGGCTGACGGGCATCTGTTCATCAACCCGTCCGCTGCACATGTGGCCGCGGCCCTGGAGGAGGCGTTAGTGCCCTGATCAGGGCAGCCAGTTCACCGCGCATGTAATCCGATCGAAGAAGGCCATCAAATCAGCGCGCGATATGGCAACTGTGCGGTCGTTGACCAAGGGATGCATGTTGATCACATCGACCTGTTGTGCGGCAGCATCCATGTAAAAGCGTACATCATTCTGCACCCCGTTGATCATCGCCAGCGGGCTGACAGCCCCAGGGCGGATGCCGAGGTTTTGCAACAGCCGATCCGCCGAGCCAAAGGACAGGCTGCCGACACCCAGCTCGGCGCCCAGCGCCTTGAGGTCGATGTCGCGGCTCTGTTCCAGCGTCACCAGATAGTTCCGCTTTTTCTTATCGCGCAGATAGAGGTTCTTGAGGCGCAGGGTACGCTCACCCGGCACAAGAAACTGATCTTCGACGCCTTTCGCATCCTCAACCGTGCGCAGCGGGATGTGGGTATGCAGCCTATAGGTCAGGCCCCACGCATCCAGCTGCGCCAACAGCCCATCGGAACTGAGCGGCAATGTGTCTTGAAAAGCGGATGATGCGTCCATGGGAACCTCCTGTCTACCTCGCTCATCGCCCAACACGGGCACGATTTCAAGCCGAGACAAACCGCAAAACGGGTGCTAGCGTGCCGCCATGAAAGTGACGCGCAATTCCTCTAACCAGTTGATCCTTTCCGATACCCCTTGGTTTATCGGCATCATGCTGGTCTTCTTCATTCTGGCATTTGTCGGCGCAGGCCTGTTCTTGGCCAGCGAAGGCGGTGAGGGCATCTTGTTCGGCATCTTCTTTGCACTGTTCGGCGGCGGAATGGGCGTCGGCGCATTCTGCGCATTTGTGCGCCGTGTTCAGGTCATCCTGGACCGAAGCCAAGATCGCATCATGATCCGCAGGCAGTCGGTCTTTGGCTATGAGACTGTCGAGCATGTGCTTTCAAACCTATCCCATGCGGAGATTGAAAGCACGATATCTAGAAGCGACAAGGGGTCATCCACCCTCTATCGCCCTGTGCTAATATTGGACAAGGGGATGAGCGCGGGACGTCATCCCATCGTCGAAGCGTTCTCGAACGGTCGTGGTGCGCATCGGCTGGTTGATGCGGTCAATAACTGGCTTCCTGCGCGCAAGGTTGACACCGCTAGCCGTTCAGCTTAAATCCCTGCCTAACATCCGGAAGCCTCAGATCTTCCGGTCCCTTGAGTCGTTCAGGGATCGCCCCCCACCAGCGAGTTTCGCCCGTGGGGGCATTTCCTTTTGGCAGGCTTGCACTTTTATCCGTGCGTGCGAGGGAAATTGCGAATTTAACCGGTGCTTCCTAGTTAGGTGGTGCCACATCAAAACCGGCTAAGGAGGCCGCAGGCATGTTTGAAAATCTATCCGAACGCCTCTCTGGCGTCTTTGACCGGCTGACCAAACAGGGTGCGCTGTCTGAAGAGGACGTCAAGACCGCCCTGCGCGAAGTACGGGTTGCCTTGCTTGAGGCTGACGTCTCGCTGCCGGTCGCGCGTGAGTTCGTCAAGAAGGTGCAGGACCAAGCCACCGGTCAGGCTGTTACCAAGTCGATCACCCCGGGCCAGCAGGTCGTCAAGATCGTGCATGACACGCTGGTTGACGTGCTGCGCGGTGAGGAAGATCCCGGTGCGCTCAAGATCGACAACCCGCCTGCCCCGATCCTGATGGTCGGTTTGCAGGGTTCGGGTAAGACGACAACCACCGGTAAGCTGGCCAAACGCCTGAAAGAGAAAGAGGGCAAGAAGGTCCTGATGGCCTCGCTGGATGTTTATCGCCCGGCGGCGATGGATCAGCTGGCCGTTCTGGGCACGCAGGTCGGCGTCGATACGCTGCCGATTGTTCCCGGCCAGAAGCCCGTCGACATCGCCAAACGCGCCAAGCAGCAAGCGACGCTGGGTGGCTATGACGTCTATATGCTCGATACCGCGGGCCGTCTGCACATCGACGAAGTGCTGATGAACGAGGTCGAGCAGGTTCGCAACGCGGTCGACCCGCGGGAAACCCTGCTGGTCGTCGACGGTCTGACCGGTCAGGTCGCCGTTGAGGTCGCCGAGGAATTCGAAGCCAAGGTCGGTATCTCGGGCGTGGTTCTGACCCGGATGGATGGCGACGGGCGTGGCGGTGCAGCGCTGTCGATGCGCGCGGTCACCGGCAAACCGATCCGCTTTGTGGGATTGGGCGAAAAGATGGACGCGCTTGAGACGTTCGAGCCGGACCGGATTGCAGGACGTATTCTGGGAATGGGCGACATCGTGGCCCTGGTCGAAAAGGCCCAGGAAACGATGGAGATCGAACAGACCGAGCGCATGATGAAGCGCATGGTCAAAGGTCAGTTCAACATGAACGACCTGAAGATGCAGCTGGAACAGATGATCCAGATGGGCGGCATGCAAGGCATGATGGGCATGATGCCCGGCATGGGCAAGATGGCCAAACAAGTCGAAGAATCGGGCATGGATGACAAGGTGCTCAAGCGCCAGATCGCCTTGATCCAATCCATGACCAAGCGTGAACGCGCCAACCCGCAACTGCTGCAAGCCAGCCGCAAGAAACGTATCGCGGCGGGTTCGGGTATGGAGGTCAGCGACCTCAACAAGCTGCTCAAAATGCACCGGCAGATGTCGGACATGATGAAGAAGATGGGCAAGATGGGCAAAGGCAAGATGCTGAAACAGGCCATGAAGGGCATGTTTGGCAAAGGCGGCCCCTCGCCAGAAGACATGGCGGCAGGCATGGACCCCAAGGCGCTGGAGCAGGCGGCCAAAGCGATGGGTGGCAAGATGCCCGGAATGGGCGGAGGCATGGCCCTGCCCCCGGGCCTCAGCGGATTTGGCAAAAAGAAGTAAATGACCGCCGCTGCACCTCATATCCCCCGGCTTGAAACCGAACGCCTGATCCTGCGCGCCCCGTGCGAGGACGATTTCAGCGCACTGGAAGCATTCTTTGCCAGCGACGCATCGAAATTCGTCGGCGGTCCCAAGCGTGCGGATGAGACATGGCGGACACTTGCCCTACTGCTGGGTCACTGGACCCTTCGCGGCTATGGGTATTGGGCGGTAGAGGAAAAAGGCGCCGGCAAATACATCGGCCATGTAGGGCTGTGGTTTCCGCATAGCTGGCCTGAGCCGGAAATCGGCTGGACACTGATGAGCAGCGCAATAGGCAAAGGATACGCGACCGAGGCGGCGCTCACCGCACGGACATATGCCTATGACGTACTGGGCTGGGATACTGCTATTTCTCTGATCGACCCCGACAATCTGGCGAGCAGAGCCGTGGCCGAACGATTGGGTGCGCGGTTTGACAGCATCTATAAACACCCGGCCTATGGCGAGATGCAGGTTTGGCGGCACCCGGCTCCATCAGACCTTGAGAACGGTGGAGTGGAGGCATACGCATGACGACGTTCTCCATCCCGATCATCGAAACTGAACGCCTTGTTCTGCGGGCCCCGCATGTGGATGACCTGCCTGAGTTGACTGCCTTCTATGCATCCGAGCGCAGCCATATGGTTGGCGGTCCGCGGGATCATGTGGGCAGCTGGAGCTCTCTGGCAACACGTCTGGGTCACTGGGCGCTGAAAGGCTACGGCCTTTGGCATCTGGCCGAGAAATCCAGCGGTCGCTTTGTTGGCGGGGTTGGCATCATTGATGTACCTGGCTGGGACGAACCCGAACTCGGCTGGACCCTGATGGAAGGGGCGGAAGGCAAAGGTCTGGCTTTCGAGGCAGCCCTTGCAGCTCGCGACTATGCTGCACGCCAACAGGGTTTGAATGGCGTCATCAGCTATATCGCGCATGAAAACACGCGCTCTCGTGCCTTGGCCGAGCGTATGGGGGCCAGCTTCGAGCGCGAAGGCGAAGTGATGGGCAAGCCCTGCCAGGTCTGGCGCCATCCCACGCTCGATTTATCCGAACCTGCTTTGACCACCGAAAGGACCGGCCAATGACCAATCCCGTGACTCAGGCTGCCGCGTTGCTCAAGGACCACCGCGAAAGCATCGATCGCTTGGACGCGATTCTGGTTTACACACTGGGCGAGCGGTTCAAGCACACACAAGCCGTTGGCAAACTGAAAGCGGCACACGACCTTCCCCCGTCCGATCCCACGCGCGAAGCTGCGCAGATCGCACGGTTAGAAGACCTGGCGAAAGAGGCCGATCTTGACCCCGATTTCGCCAAGGCTTTTCTGAATTTCATCATTCAGGAAGTCATCCGACACCATAAGAAACACCAGAATTGACCGGGCCGTTCCCGGCACACGCCATCTAAAGGAGATACCACCATGGCAATGAAAATTCGTCTCGCCCGCGGCGGCTCGAAAAAGCGTCCCTTCTACCGCATCGTGGCTGCCGACAGCCGCATGCCGCGCGACGGCCGTTTCATCGAAAAGCTGGGCACCTACAACCCGCTGCTGCCGAAAGACAACGAAGAGCGCGTTAAAATGGACATGGAGCGCATCCAGTACTGGCTGGACCAGGGCGCCCAGCCCACCGACCGGATCGCCCGCATGCTGGAAGCAGCCGGCGCCAAGGAAAAAGCTGAGCGTAGCAACCCCAACAAGGGTACCCCGGGCAAGAAAGCTCAGGAGCGCGCGGAAGAAAAAGCTGCAAAGGCCGCTGAAGCTGCCGAAGCTGCTGCTGCGCCTGCTGAAGAAGCAGCAGCAGAAGAGTAAGCAGGGCGGCGCGTGCGGGATCAGACCTTTACCGACGATTTTCGCGCGCAGTTCGATCTGTTGTTGCGGCTCCGGCGCGATGTGCGCCGGTTTCGCGACGATGCTGTGGACGAGGCAGTGCTGACGCGCTGCCTCGACGCATTTCGACTGGCGCCGTCTGTTGGGCTCAGCGAGCCTTGGCGTGTGGTCCGAGTCGAAAGTACCCCCGCGCGTGAGGCTGCGCTTAAGAACTTTCAGGCGGCGAATGCCCAGGCCCTAAAGGGATACTCGGGCGACAATGCGCGGCTCTACAGTCAGCTGAAACTGACGGGAATGCAGGAAGCACCGGTGCAGCTGGCCGTGTTCTGCGACGATTCCACCGACAAGGGGCGCGGTTTGGGTGCAGGTTCGATGCCCGAGATGCGGCGCTATTCCGTGGTCTCGGCAGTCACCCTGTTCTGGCTTGCCTTGCGGACCGAAGGGATGGGGTTGGGATGGGTGTCTATTCTGGACCCCGAACGAATGGCGCGTGATCTGAATGTGTCGGATAGCTGGCGGTTGATCGGTTACTTCTGTGTCGGATGGCCCGAAGAGCACTCGGAAACCCCCGAGTTGCAGCAATCTGGCTGGGAATTCCGCGACGACAACCTGCTTGTGGAGGTACGATAGACGTATGTTCGGACTATTACGGCTTCCTATCCTGTTGATGATCGCCTTTATTGTGGGCGTGTTTTTCGAACGCTCGAACCAGCGCGAAGCGTGTGAGGCACGCGGGTTATGGCAAGACGGGCTATGTGTGACGGTGGATGGACCAAATGAATGACCTGATCTGCGTAGGAAGTGTTGCGGGCTCATACGGGGTGCGCGGCGAAGTGCGCCTGAAAAGCTATTGCGCGATCCCTGAGGATATCGAAGCCTATTCGCCGCTGACGGATGAACAGGGCGCGAAACGCTATCCGCTGGTCCTGACTCGTCCGATCAAGAATGGCTTTGCCGCCAGATTGGGCGGAGTTGAAACCAAGGAACAGGCAGATGACCTGAAGGGGCTGCGCCTGTTTGCGCGGCGCGATCAGTTGCCTTCGCTACCTGATGACGAGTTCTACCACACAGATCTAATCGGACTTGCGGTCTATGACACAGGGGGCGCGTTGCTGGGTCAGGTTAAATCTGTCCAGAACCACGGTGCGGCGGACCTGTTGGAATTGCACGGGCCGGGCCTGAATTCCACTGTTTTGCTACCGTTCACACTCGAGTCGGTTCCTACAGTTGATCTGGAACAGGGCCGCATCGTCGCCGACCCGCCCGAAGGGCTGATCTGATGCGTCGGGTCCTGCTGCATCTGGGCCTGCACAAAACTGGCACAACAGCAGCACAATCCTTCCTCTATGAAAATCGCGAGCTGATTTGGCCGCATTTTGCGCTGGTCCTACCGTATCGCACCCGCAATTCCGGCCTGTCCCGCGCGGCCACCAACCATTCCGTCTATGGAACAGTGGGAACCCTCTCCGAGTTTGGCAGTCAGCTGCGCGAATTTCTGGACAGCCTGGATTTCGGCGACAAGCGGGGACTGATCCTGAGCGAAGAAAACTTCGCCGGCCTCAGGCCCAGCCGCAATATCGACCAAGGCTATGCTGCGGCCCCCGATCTGGCTGCCTGTCTGGTGGATTCAATTCGCCAGCGATTTTCAGGGCAAGAGGTTGAGATCACGATATACCTGTCTCTGCGCGAGCGCGGAGGCTGGTTGCGCAGCCTGTGGGCACATGATCTGGAACGGATGCGACAGGTTTTTGACTTTGAAACCTTTCGCGACAACCTGGACCACCTGCCCCCGCTGCAAGACACCGTCATCCGCATCAAGGAAAAGCTGCCTTCCGTCTCTGTTACGACTGAATGGCTGGAAGATTTGCAACTGCGACGGCTTGGACCTGGCGACCCCTTTGCCGAATTTATGGACCTGTCGCGTGAAAAGGCCAACCTTCTGGTGCCTCCGACTCAGGTCAATACCCGGCTCCCCGAAGACGTCCTGTCCGAGTTGCTGGAACTGAACCGTTCGCGCCTGGAAGAAGCGGCTCTGGTTGCGCAAAAGACTGCCGTGATTGAACGCGCGCAGACAGACCTGATTGGTACATCATGACTGATACGTCCCCGAAATCTCATGGTCGCAAGGCGATCCGTCCTACGCTGAAACCGCGCGAACTGCTTACGCCCACGCCCGATTTGCATGGGGTGTGGAAGGCCAAGATCATCACCTTGTTTCCGTCGGCCTTTCCCGGAGTTCTTGGCGAAAGCCTGACTGGAAAAGCCCTGCAAGAAGGGTTGTGGCAGCTGGAAACCGTTGACCTGCGTCAGTTCGGTGTCGGCAAGCATCGCAATGTGGACGACACCCCGGCCGGCGGCGGAGCGGGGATGGTGATGCGCTCTGATGTATTGGGCGAAGCAATCGAGCACACGATGACCGAGGCGCAAGGAAACTGGCCTCTGATCTACCTTAGCCCGCGCGGTCGCCGCATGGACCAGCGCATGATGCAGAACCTCGCGCGCTGTGATGGCATGACCCTGCTATGTGGGCGGTTTGAAGGTGTTGATGAACGGGTGCTGGAGCATTACGGCGTCCAAGAGGTCTCGCTGGGGGATTTCGTGATGACCGGAGGCGAGATTGCCGCGCAAGCGCTGATCGACGCCACGGTGCGTCTGATCCCCGGCGTTCTGGGCAATCAGGCCTCGGCCGAAGAAGAGAGTTTTTCGTCGGGCCTGCTGGAGCACCCCCAGTACACCCGCCCGGCCGAATGGAAAGGCCGCCCAATCCCCGAGATTTTGATGTCAGGCCATCATGGTCGCATCGCCGAATGGCGTCACGATATGTCCGAACAGATCACCCGCGAACGGCGACCCGATCTGTGGGAGGCCTATCTGAGTGAACGGGAAGAGACGTCTGACTGACATCCACCGTGTGACATGAGCCCCGCAGCTGAGCGGTCCCGGTTGCAGAATTATTCGGGGGGGAAAAGCGCGAATGCAGGCTTGATCACTTCGTCGTGGGCGACACCATCGAAACCTATGGGGTGCCCAAAGTCTAAGGGCTACCAGATTTCCAGCGCGCCCAGATTTCCGGTGGCCCGTTGAAGACATTGATATCAACCCTCCCCTGAACACCGGGCACCAGCCCGGTGCCGGTGTATTGCCAGAGCCGCCACACCGCTTTGGGATACACATTTCGCGGATGACCGGCGACCGAACGCAACCAGAACTCAGTCTTGGGCAGCCGCCCGATATTCGTATCACCATAGAAATCCACCGTCGTATAGACGATCGGACGGCGCCCATAGTGGCGTTCGAGGATATCCAGGAACTGTTGAGCCTCGGCCCGGACCGTCGCACCATCGGGGCGCAAGGTGCAGGTCTTAGAATGCGGGGTCCACTCCATGTCCAGCACATGTGGCAGATCCGATCCCTTGGGTACGTTCTGGATGAACCAGCGGGCCTGTTCCCGCGCCGACCGGCAGAAATAGTAGTAATGATATGCCCCCCACGGCACGCCCGCAGCCTGCGCACCTTGCCGATGGCTGGCAAACATGGGGTCGGCGACATCGCCCCCTTCGGTCGCTTTGATAAAGACGAAACTAACGCCGGACTGCTTGGCGGTGCGCCAGTCTATCGCTCCTTGCCAGCGCGATACGTCCAGCCCGTGCACCGGGTAATGCCCCGGATGTCTCCCTTCCCATTCGTGGGGGTCTGCATCTGCAAAGGCTGGGAAGATCACAGAGGGCGGCGTAGCATCTGGAAACGACTGGGCCTCGACCAGTTGCGGCGGCGGGCTGCTGCGACCGCAGGACAGGGTCGCAAAGGCCATGACGGCGAGCATCAATGCGGTGCGCATGATCTAATCCTGTATCAAATGACTGCTCTTATAATTACGTCCAGTTTGCCTGATCAGCCCCGCAAGGCAATGGTTCTGTTTGCGTGCGGCGGAAACCCACCGTTTTCCCCGCCTTGCATGGCGATTTAGGCTTGATCCCTGCCCCCGATGCCCGTAAATGACCGCAATCCGGTGCCGCAACTTCGCGACTCCGGTGTTTTGGTTTGCATCATGTCGTGACGCCTGGCTTTCTTCAGCCACGGCGCGGCGGGCAGGCCAGAGACCAATTGAACATTCGATCTGACCTCTGGCGGGCTGTACGCAGGACCCGGTGAAGACCAAGAGCTCTCAGGCCGTGCCCAAACTTCGTGGACCAACCACGAGCAGATAGGAGAACCTGCGATGGACCTGATCGCACAGCTTGAGGCGGAACAGATTGCCGCCCTGGGGAAAGACATCCCCGATTTCAAAGCCGGTGACACCATTCGTGTCGGCTTTAAAGTGACCGAAGGGTCGCGCACCCGTGTTCAGAACTACGAAGGCGTCTGCATCGCCCGTAAAGGTGGCAACACCATCGCCGGTGCGTTCACCGTGCGTAAGATTTCCTTTGGTGAAGGCGTGGAGCGTGTGTTCCCGCTGTATTCAACCAATATCGACAGCATCACCGTTGTCCGCCGTGGCCGCGTTCGTCGCGCCAAACTGTATTATCTGCGCACTCGTCGCGGTAAATCCGCACGTATCGCAGAGGTCACCAACTACAAGCCCAAAGCTGGCGCCGAAGCGTAAGGAACGGAAAGATGAAAAAAGACATCCATCCCGATTATCACGTCATCGACGTCAAAATGACCGATGGCACCATAGTTCAGATGAAATCCACCTGGGGCTCCGAAGGCGATCAGCTGGCTCTGGAAATCGACCCCTCCGTGCACCCCGCATGGACCGGTGGCGGCGCGCGTCTGATGGACGCCGGTGGCCGTGTGTCGAAGTTCAAAAAGAAATACGAAGGTTTGGGCTTCTAAGCCTGACCCGTTTCGAATGCGAAAGGCCGCCCCTCTGGGCGGCCTTTTTCGTTTTACCCGAAACCTCTGACACCGCCCTGGCAAGAAACGCGTCAGGATCAATCCCTCAGGAATTCTTCGCGCGTGTCAGATCCGCCGCGCTGTGCACCGGGGGCACAGGGCCGCGCAGCAACATCAACCCCAGCGTCACGCCGATCAGCGCCGCAATCGCCGTCACCATCATGGCGCTGTCAAAAGCGTTGTCCTGCAGGTCGCGCAAAGCATTTGACAGAGCACTTCCCGACGTCGGATCCATGCCGGCGATCAGTTGCTGGATTTGACTGGGCGTTCCGTGGGTCAGCGCATGAGCCAGATCTTCACGGGGGGCCGAGCCGGCCGGTAACGCGTCGATCACTTCGGTAAGACCCCGACGAGAGGTGATGGCTTCGGCAAGCCCGCAGACCACAGCCCCCAACGTAGCCCCGAAATAGAGGCAGGCATTGATTACACCTGAGCCTTGCCCCACATGCTCATCAGGCAAAAGCCGCAACCCAAGACGCGGTAGCAGCGAGAAACAGATACCAAGACCAATGCCGACGATCATCAACTTCCACCAGATCTGCGCATATTGAGTGGGAACTGTAATCGTGGTCAGCAACAAAAACCCAGCGGCCATTGCGCCCAGCCCGATCACAACAGGCCATTGAAAGCTGTAGGGCGCAAGAAATCGGGGCGCGATGACCGAGATCGCGAACATGCTTAGGCTCAACGGCATAATCGCAAGCCCAGCCCCGACAGACGTGTATCCGAATGTATCAGGTGATTGGACGAATGTGTTGAAGTAGACGAAAAAACCAAACAGCATAAAGCCGGTAAGGAACATCCCCGCTGCCGCCATGAAATAGCGCGGATGAAGGAAATAGCGCAGCTCGACCAACGGATCTTCACTGCGGCGCGAAGCCAGCACAAGGCCGACCATGGCCAGCATGGCCACACCCAACGGCACCAGCGTCAACGGTGCCTGCCATCCTCCACTTTCCCCATTGCTCAGGGCAAATGACAGCGGCCCCAGAAACAGCACAAGAGCCACAGCGCCGAGATAATCGAACCGGGCACCGGCCAGTCGCGTGTTCGGTACATAGTTCCGCTTTCTCACGGTCAAGCCAATGATAAACGCGGTGGTCAGCAGGATCAGATCGGTGGCGAATACGGCTCTCCAACTGATGTAATGGGCGAATGCGCCGCCAAGGATAGGGCCGATCCCGATCGACAGTCCGACGATGGCGCCCCATGCTCCGGTAACGCTGGCGCGTTTTTCCTCCGGGGTCGCTGCAGTCAACAAGGGCAACGACGTGCCAAACAGCGCTGCGGCCCCTGCCCCCTGCGCCCCACGGCCAAACAGCATCATCGCCCCGTCCTGCGCGAACAAGGCCGAGGCAGAGCCTATGGCAAAAACGATCATGCCAACCAGAAACACGCCCAGCTTGCCCGTGATATCACCCAGCCGACTGATAATCGTCACCAGCGTGGCACTGACCACGGTATAGATGGCCATGACCCATTGCAGGCCCGAAGGCGACAGATCGAACTCATTTTTGAGATCAGGCAGGATGGTCGCGACCGCCGTGGAATTGAAGCCAACAACAACCATGCAAATCGCCGTCATGACCAATACAACGCGTGCGCCAGCATCAGATGAATTCGCTTTTAACATCAAATACGTCCTTAAATACGGGTGGCGGTTTTGGATCGTCACAACGATAGTTTAACAGGAATGTGCAAGCCGCCTAGCTTTAGATCCAGTATGACAGTGCCAGCGGCAAAGCGATGATCGTTGTCAGCGTCGAAACCAGTATGAACCCGGCAACATCGGGGCCGTATTCCGGCACATGCTGGTCTATGAACAAATAGGTCGCCACCGATGACGGCATCAAACAGCACAGGATCACCGCGCCGCGCTCAGCGCCTGTAAAGCCGAAGGTCCAGACCAACCCGCTGGCGATTGCAACTGCCATCACCAGGTGCAAAGCGGTCAGCGTCACCGCACGCCCAAGGCGGTTGACCCGAAGGCTGGCCAATGTGTGGCCCAATGTCAGCAGCATCAGCGGGATGGAAAGCCCACCCAGGATATCGAATGACTTCGCAACAGGCTGAGGCAGGCTATAGCCGCTGGCCATCAGCACCAGCGATAGGACCACCGCATATATGATCGGCGAGGTGGCGAGCTTTCTGGGCGAAAACTCTTTGGCTGGTATCCACATCCCTACAGTGAAGATGCTGACAAGAACGACCACTACAAAAGCCATCGTATAGGCCATCCCCGCATCGCCTAACGCAAGCAAGGTGATTGGCAATCCGATATTGCCCACATTCCCATGCATCAGAGGCGTCAGAAAGGCCCGCGCCGGCAGACGCATAACCTTCAGCGCCGCAAATCCCAGAACACCAAACCCGGCAATCGCCAAAACCGCAGCGGCCATCACGTCCAGAAACGTTCCAACAGCGATCTTTGTGGCCGACAGATGCGAGATGATCAGTGTGGGATATCCAACCCGCGAAACGATCGCGCCAATGACCTTGTTGTCAAAGGGCGTTTTGGTCAACGCCAGTGCATACCCAGCCCCGGCACAGATCAGCACCGGCAACACCACATTCAGTACGTTCAGAAACAGATGCTCCAAGCCATGTCTTTCTCACAGTCCTTAAGCCTGGAGATTGAAACATAGTCCCGGCTTTCGCAAGTCAGCGGCCTATGGGCAGGCTGAGATTTCCGCAACAGGGGCTTTTTATGCAGCCCTACTTTGTTTCGGGTTCTTCCCTTCCCGCTTTCCACAACATATAGTGGCCTGCAACAACGTGTACGCAAACACGGTGAGACTTGGGAATACAGGCATGGCACATATTATCGTAGTGGGGAACGAGAAGGGCGGCGCGGGCAAATCGACTGTGTCGATGCATGTGGCCACCGCACTCGCCCGCCTGGGTCACAAGGTCAGCACCCTGGATCTGGACCTGCGGCAACGTAGCTTGGGACGGTATTTCGAGAACAGGAATAGCTTTCTGAAGAGCGCGGACCTGACCCTTCCCAGCCCCCGCCACCATGACCTGCCCGAAATTGACGCAAGCACGCTGAAACCCGGCGAGAACATCTATGACCACCGCCTGTCAGCTGCCGTGTCCGAGCTGGAAAGCGATAGCGATTTCATCCTGATCGACTGCCCCGGCTCTCATACCCGTCTCAGCCAGGTGGCGCATTCGCTGGCTGATACGCTGATCACTCCGCTGAACGACAGTTTTATCGATTTTGACCTGCTGGCACGCATCGATTCAAAGGGTGAGAAAATTCTGGGTCCGTCGGTCTATTCCGAGATGGTCTGGAACGCACGCCAGCTGCGCGCGCAAGCCGGCCTGAAGCCCATCGACTGGGTCGTAGTGCGCAACCGCGTCGGCACCCAACGCATGGTCAACAAGGAAAAGATGCAGCGCGCGATCGAGATGCTGTCGCAGCGGATCGGCTTCCGGGTTGCCTCGGGCTTTTCCGAACGTGTTATTTTCCGAGAGCTGTTCCCGCGCGGGCTGACCCTATTGGACCTCAAGGATATCGGGATCAAACAGCTGAACATTTCGAACATTGCAGCACGTCAGGAATTGCGCGACATGATGAAAGAGCTGAACCTGCCGGGTGTTGAGATCGATTTTTAGAGGCTTTTTACGACGGGTAGACGGACTATACTGCCGCTCACCTGGAAAAACGAAAGTCCGTTTCTGGCAATCGTTTTAGCTTCAGAGCCCTTGTTGGGCCTAAGCTATCACTGCTTTCCAATACTCAGGGTAAACTCGAACGAAACCAAATCCATCGACAGTCAAATTTGCTTCGTATCCACTATTGATCGAAGTGTACCTATAGGTATTCTCGTTCAGCCGCTCATATCGTTGCTTCAGCGGTTTGAATGTCCAGGTTTCATCATCCAACCAAACAGCAGTGAACTCTGCCTGATCTCCAATCCCTAGCTGGAGTCGCTTGATCGCATTCGTGTTCGTGGCCGGTGTAAACCCAAGATCGATGTCGAGCAATTCATCAACAGCATCCACAACTTTGTCATTCGAGGTCCATGTACCATCGTCTTGCTTCACTAAAACAAGATCAACCCTATCTGCCCCAATCCAACGCTGTACGGTGGCGGCGCTACACTCCCATTCGTCATTACAGGTCCCGGAATAAGCTATTCTGACAGGAGAATTTTCAACTACGTAGACAGCCATGCCCGAGATTACGCGAGACGTTCCGTTACGGTTAACCGAACAGGCTTCTGTGCCCACGACATCAATCCGTCGCCACATTGTACTTCGCATCATCGCCTCAACCATCGCTATTGCTTTGCTTGCCCCATAGCGGACATTCATGCGTGTTTCAGCATAGGTCAATCAGGGCTCTCTCCAGCCGTTCTCGGCGGCGTGCATGAACGGCTGGGTCAGTGTTGTCAGAAGTCGAACGAGCTAACCGCTGTTCCTTGCGATGATGAAAGCAGTCGAACCCGTTTCGGGACGCCACTTTTGTTCAATTTCGAACCCATGAGCTTGCATACGCTCTACAAGGATTTCTTGCGTCAGGACGCGGATCTTGGGCAATAGGCCGATGGTCCCGAGAGCTGGTATGACGTACTTCTCGAGACCTTCCAGGCAGACCGTCGAGCTGAAGAACAGGCCACCTTCCTTCAAGGAACTGCGAACACGATCCAGTGTCGCATCAAGATCCAGTACCAAGTGCAGGATCGACATAGCCAGTACGGCATCATACTGTTGACCCTTCGCTGGAGTAGGCCAGCACTCGAACGCGCTGACTTCAAAGTTGATGTTCTTGCTGCCCTGCGCGTCGGCTTTTTCCCGGGCGATTGAGATCATTTCGGATGAATAGTCGATGGCGTCGATATGGGCGACTTTTGGGGCGTGAATGAGCGCTGTCGTACCTGTGCCACAACCAAATTCCAGGACACGATCTTGGGGGGACAGGTGTCTTGCAGTGATGTCCAGTTTGTATTCATACGCGGCTTGGTTTTGGACCGGACGGCGGGCATAGGATCTCGCCATCAGATTCCAGAACCGGGTGGGTTTGATGAACATATCTAATCCTTTGGTAGGGTGCAGCAGACGCGATGATTTAGCTGGCGTCTTGGATGTCGAAGACTTTTTCGAGGGGCTTGTCGAATACACGAGAAATCAAGATCGCCAGTTCGAGCGTTGGTGAATACTTGGCGTTTTCAATGGCAACGATGGTTTGTCGGGTGACTCCAACCTTTTCGGCGAGTTCTTTTTGCGTCATTTCATCTGCGTCAAAGCGTAGACGTCTAATGTTGTTGGAGATCCTGAGCTTGCCCATGGATCAATACCCCCGCCGATAGCTAGCAAATTTGACAATATCTGCTGACAGGGATCCGAAAGCCATTCCGAAATAGATGATGTTGAAGCCGGTGAGCGCTGATGCGTTGAGAGCCATGGCGACGACAGCTGAGACAAAACCCGCACCCGCGAAGATAATGATGGCGTAGCTGCCACGGCGCTCGAACATCTTGTCACGTTCATCAACGACGAAGCTGGGTTTGGGTTCGTGTGTAACAATCGCAAACCCAATGTTGAACAGTATGGTGCCGATGATGGTGGCCACGACGCCCAAGGGGATCAGCCAGATCACCATGCGGGCCCAGTTGTTTACAGCGTCTGGGCCATCAAACAATCCAGAGGCATTCATATCCAGAAGCCGTGAAACAACAAATGCACTAACGGCGAGGTTCACGAAGATCGAGACGACCGTATTGCGATCTTGGTAGGTCATTTCTGAAATCCCTTTTGGACAGAACACTTCTAATGAGTCGATTATTGCTTACTACTTGTATGAAATATTATACACAATGTCTAAAATAATGTACTTCACTATCGAAGCGTATTTGTAGCTTGTGCTCGATGATGGGAATCTACGACTCCAACTGGAGTGCTGCGCGTTTGCGACTGGCCCAAAGGTTGTGTCGCCAACTTTTCGAAGACTAGAACCAGCGTTATGCTAGACCCAATTATCCTGCGATCTCAGCAAACATCCGAAAGCCAGAGGTTGTATTACTAGAGAATTGTTTCTTCCGGATCATGTTGACTACCTCAATGCCATCCAGTGTGGCTGAAGCTGATCTAAATGGCTTGAACCCACACATGTGCCGTACGCGTCATTTAAAGTTTGCGACACAACCCCTTCGCTTCAGCAGCGGCAACTTTGGACGATATCGAAGTCCCTCACATAATCCGCAAGGGGCAATTCACACCCGGATTCTGTCCGTTTCGGCAGTTCGCCGAGCTCGCGGCCTAACTCACGAGCGATTGCTGAAACCGCTCGGCAGGTTCAGAACTTTGCAACAGAACCGTTCGAGTGCCCGAAATAGTTAAGAATCACCTGGGTCAAAGGCTGCGAATGCGTGGCAAGAAAGGTATGAGGTTCGTTCTGGGAAATCTCAGGGAAAACCTGAGCCCCTAAAATCACGACTCAATTCGACGTTGAATCGCGTCAGCTTCGGATACAAGCTAAGAAAGAGCGCCAACTGTGGTCAGAATCTGCCTCAAACGTGTCCATAAGTGGGGGGAAGCAAGGCAATTTTATGTATCCCCGCTGCAGCCTTGACTAAACTTCCCGGGTACCGCTACGTCATTAAGAAATTATGAAGGTTGTATCAGTTTTTGCGAAACAACCTTGAGTAAAACGAGAATCAATAATCAGAAGTTTGAGGTTAGGAAAATGTTAAATCGGGTCCTGAAAACTACCTCTGGTGCGTTGATGTTGTCCGTCGCGACCATGGCAAACGCTGAAACTGTTCAGTTGAACAGTTTAGACGGCGGAATGACTCTGACCGGAGAGCTAATAGATTTTGATGGCGCCAATTACGAACTCCGAACGGTGGTTGGTACAATCACGGTTGACGCTTTCAAAGTTGAATGCATAGGCGAAGCCTGCCCCAGTCGGAACGAAGGTCCAGTCGAATATGGCATTTCAGGTTCTTCTCGCCTGGTCGATGTCTTATTCGCTGATCTTACGACGCAATTCGGTGAGGAGATTGGCGGCACTGCTTTGCGCTCTGAGGAAGAAGGTGTCGATAAGCTACTGCTCCGTAACGAGCTAGGCGAGTTTTTGGCCGAAGTCTCCTTGATGGGTGGTGACTCCGCAGACGGGATCAAACAACTGGTCGATGGGAACTCAGCACTGGCCGTGACCACACGCCCTGCTCAACCCGACGAGCTGGCGAGCGCATCGCAGGCTGGACTCGGGGATATCACCATGAGTGAAAACGAGAAAATTTTTGCGCTGGACGGTCTAGTTGTTATTACATCGCAAAGTAACCAACTGCGGGCAGTCGCCGAACAGGATCTAGCGCGGATATTTTCTGGAGCCATTTCCAACTGGAGCCAGATTGGTGGGCCCGATGCCCCGATCCAGCTTTACATGCGAGCGCCTGAAAGCGGAACTGCGTTGGTTTTCAATGACCTGATCATGAACCCCGTGGGCGCAACATACGCGAGCGATACAAGCTTTTTCGAAACAGACACGGAATTGGCTGCAGCAGTTGCTTCTGATCCGCTTGGCATCGGAATTATCAGCCTCGCAAGTGCTGATGAGGCCAAGGTTCTTGCAATTCGCGGTGTTTGTGGAATTCAGGTTCCAGCGACACCTTTCACCATCAAGACAGAAGAATACCCGCTTAGCCGACGCTTGTATGCATATACCGGCAAAACTGCGCCAGCACAGTTGAACCGCTTCATGCAATTCCTCGAAAGCGAAAAGGCGCAAGAGACAATTGATGCTTCGGGCTTTGTGTCACTTGGGGAATCCCTGCAAGGCCCCAATGAGCAGGGACTACGCTATCTTGGCGCAGTTATGCCAACCGATGCAGAGGTTACTCTGAAACAGTTGCAGGAAATGTCGGCTGAGCTGTCCGGTGCCGACCGTAGTTCTATAACCTTTCGGTTTGCATTCGGATCCTCTCGCCTGGATACGCGGGCACAGGACGACATAAGGCGCCTTGCTTCGTTGCTTGCCAAGGAAGAAACCACAAACAAAGAACTTCTTTTGATCGGATACACAGACTCTGTCGGCGCTGGGGGATCCAACCGGTCACTCAGTCAGCAGCGTGCCAAACAAGTTAGCAATGCGTTGCTACAAGCAGCGCCTACCAACAGCCTGGACGGGTTAACCATCCGAACTCTGGGTTATGGTGAGATCTCGCCGCTAAGTTGCAACGACACTGAGAATGGTCGCCGTATCAACCGCCGAGTGGAAGTCTGGTTGCGAGACGTTGTCACCACATCCCAGTAGCGAAGCGCCAACTCAGCTTCGGAACGGGAATACAACGGTCAGTGACCAAGACGATAATTCAATGGAGTAACGTCGTATGAGAATGCTCGCAGTATTGGCCAATGTTTTCCTACTGCAATTGTCAGGGGCGGCTGTCGCGCAGGAAGACCCATACAAATCCGCAGTAGACAGCTGGCTCAATGGTAGCGAGGCCGTAGGCCTGCAAGGTTTGTCGGAAGCGGCCAGTCAGGGGAACACGTCGGCGCAAATGATCCTTGGTCAGATCGATCGCGATACTGTACCTGGAGGATTTTCCGATTACTTGATCAATCATCAGGCACGAGACCAGCTTCTTCGTGCACCGGATCCCGATAAGGGAACCGTAAACTGGTTGCTTGCTCTGAGCAATCCTGCCCTACAAAAACACGGCGAGGCCATCTTTGGATATCGGGTTGGTCGTCAGCCAATCAGCAATGCGATAGCACTGCAAACTCATGGTGAGATTGAAGGCGCCGAGTATGTATTGTGGAATACACTGAATAACGGCCGCTTTGATCTGATCAATTCCATGCCTTCAGAAAACTACGGCCTGTCCGAAGCCGGTTTTCTCAAGTGGATCGAAGCTTATATGGCGCGGGAAAACAAGGCGATCACGATGCGGGCCTTTGTGGAAGAATCCAATCCCAAACGTGTTTCGGGGTTGTTGGGTCTCAAACGACTGGCACGGCTGTTGAACCTCAATCAGCATTTTTCCGACGAAGCCAACCAGTTCACGACAGTGATGCTGGGCCGGGGCTCGGACTTACCTGAAAGTGTCGATTTGGTTCGATTGAACGAAAGCATTTCCCGCATCAGTGAAACCGATAAATACTTGAACATCGTAAAACGCTACTGCGACTCATGCGAAGGTGAAACAGTAGACTACGATTGCGTGGTTCAGGCTCTGGAAATCATAGGTGGCTACAAGACGCTGATGTCCATCCGCACCCCAGTTGAGGGGTCAATTGACCAGGCTACATTCATGAATTCTAATCGTGCGGTCGAAATCTTCGCGCAGTTGGTAAACAACATGCGCCGCCACTACTCTCGTGGCATTCGATCGTCTTGCATTGCCGCTAATCTGAAAGCCAAGGTCTAACATATAGCTAAAACAAGGTTTGATTGAGATTATCACATGTTTGAAGGCGTCGTGAACCTTTGCAAAATAGCTTAACCGTTCAATGGTTCCGGTTCCGGTAAAGCAAAAGTAAAACGTTTGTATGTACTGACTTCCTACGCTGACCAACTTGGATCGAACAGTGTGCATACTGGAAATCACGAAACAAACGGACTCGCGTAAAGAGTGTGTATAACTGAGAAACGTTTTGTGATTGGAAATTGAATAATTCCTGATTTGCAAGGGACGATAACGGACGGGACGAGGCATGGGCAACGTAATGAAACTAGTAACGACTGGTGATGAAGATACGGGTCAGATGATCGGAGCCTCTTCCGCAGACGACCTCCCTGCAGGCGCCCGGTTGTTGCATGGTCAGTACAAAATTGACCACTACCTGAACAGCGGCGGTTTCGGCATTACCTATCTGGCCAATGATAGTCTCAACCGCAAGGTGGTCATCAAAGAGTGTTTTCCAGCCATGTTCGCGCGCCGACAGAATCTGCAGGTGAAGGCTCGTGTGCAAAAACACAAAGAAGATCTTCGCCAGATTGTGCGGCACTTCATCAACGAAGCCCAGCGCCTGGCAACTATGGATCACCCCAATATTGTTGGTGTGCACCAAGTCTTTGAGGACAACGACACCGCCTATATGGCACTGGACTTCGTTGAAGGCCCGGACCTTTTGGACGCAATCGACGACGCTGAAACCCAGCTGGACGAAGCCGATGTCATGTCGATCCTGCGGCAGATTCTGGATGCGGTCGCATTTATGCACAAGCAAGGGATGTTGCATCGGGACATATCGCCTGACAACATTCTGGTCGGACCCAACAAGATACCTGTATTGATTGATTTTGGTGCTGCGCGTGAGCAAAATAGGAAAACAAACCGTGTTTTGTCTGCCTTACGCGCAGTCAAGGATGGCTATTCCCCACAGGAATTTTATGTCACTGACGGCGTGCAAGGACCGTTTAGCGACCTCTATTCCTTGGCGGCAACATTCTATCATGTGATCACCGGAGAGCGCGCGCCAGACAGCCAGACTCGGGTCTCTGCGATTGCCGAGCAAAAGCCCGATCCTTGCAAACCTTTGCAGGGGCGCTTTGATAAGTATGATGACGTCTTTCTCGAAGCGCTCGACAAGGCTATGTCGGCGATGCCAAAGGATCGCTTTCAAACCGCTGATGAGTGGCTCGAGGCGATAGATCACTTGACCGAACCGACCGCCGTTGAACAGGATGTTAGAGTTGCGGTCTCTTCATCCGGCGGAATCAACCGTGTCGCAATAACCGGCGGGCTGCTGGCATTTGGAGTTGTAGGTGCCGTAGTCGGCGTGCTGGCCATCGGAGCATTTTCACCATCCTCCGAGCCACAAGCAACGCAAGAGGACGTTTTGGCTGCCGAAGCTGAAGCCCGCGCCCAAGCTGAGATCGAAGCAGCGGCGACAGCAGAAGCAATCGCAGATGCCACCGCACGGGTCGCAGAAGCCGAGGCACGACTGGCCCAAGCCGAAGCCCGCGCGCAGGCAGAGACCATAGCGCGTGCTGAGGCCGAAGCCCGCGCCAAAGCGGCAACCGAATCGGAAGCTCGTGCACAGGCTGAGGCCGAAGCGGCTGCTCAGGCGGCGGCCCAAGCCGAAGCCGAAGCACGTGCCAAAGCCGCTGTCGAGGCAGAAGCACGCGCGCAAGCCGAGGTTGAAGCGGCCGCCAAAGCCGCGGCAGAGGCAGAAGCGCGCGCGCAGGCCGAAGTCGAAGCGGCAGCCAAAGCCGCAGCAGAAGCGCAAGCCCGAGCACAGGCTGAGATCGAAGCAGTCGCAATGGCGATGGCAGAGGCAGAATCGCGCGCGCAGGCTAGCGTTGAAGTTGCTGCTAAAGTGAGCACTGGCGACACAGATCAGGCGAATGTCGAAGCTGATACTACCACTCAAATCGTTCAGGATTTAGGGCCGACTTCAGTGAAATCTGAATGGAAGGTTCTTCTGCCTTTTGTAGCGTCGGCGGATAGTCCCGATACTGTGGAATACGTCGCTAGCGAGGCCCCGGTTTGGGTTCACGCGGGGCTGCGTATTGACTCTGTCAATGGGATTGAAATCAATGATCTGAACTCCATCGCTGCCGTTCTACTTCAATCTGGGGCTACTCCTTCGCAAGAGGGAACCATGGATGTGACCATCGGGCTTTCAAACCCAAGAGACGGTGTAGAAGTGCGGGACGTTACACTGGGTGTCGTACAAGACACGACCTTGTCGAATGGCGTCGTTTTTCAAACTCAATATGCTGAGAATGGAAAATGGGTTACGAGCGTGGTTCATGTCCCAGAAGATGTAGGCCCAGGCACAACTCTGAAACCGAACGACCAGCTGACAGCATATTTTCCGACAGATGAAAATATCGATGGGCAAGATACGATTGCCGATCTTCTGCGTGCAGGTTTGAATGACGGCCAGACTGACTTCAAGTTCACGGTCAGAAGAGGCACTTCTTTGTGGCTGGCGGACTTGCACTACGTGGGCAAGTAATAGAGAGATCATGGCTGAACGCAGTGTGCGAGTTGACCACGCCACATTGAATAGGTGGGTTGTGAAAAAGCATAACACTGGTTCTAGTCTTTCGAAAAGTTTGCGACACAACTGTCTGGGCGTGCGTAACAGACAAAGATAACGAAACCGGTATGTTTCATTTCACCGTATATGGTGAGAGTGAGCCAAAGTTCTCTGAACAAGCCGGTGTTCTGAGCAGCGGTATGGTTACTCGTCGGTTGTTTCTGTGAACCAACGGTATTTAAATTCAGTAGGACAATATGGCTCGCAGAGATGAAAAGCGCATATATAGAATGTGAACGTTGGATGAACGGTATTTCCATGCGAAAAGATGGCTAGGCTTTATTGTTTGGAAGCCTCTCGGTATCAGGTCCGGATACTAGAGACTCAGGATCTGAAAATGCAGTGTTTTCAGTTTCCTACCAGAGAAAATCGGAGTGCAGGTGCTGGGCAATTGCCGTCTTTGGTCCTCACGGAAAAACCTTCTTAGCCTTTTAACCTTGGTTTGGTCCATCAATCAGTACTCGAAGCCAACAACGTGGGTTCGTTTCAAACAGATCAAAAGGACTTCGATAATCTTGCAATTTACATAACTCAATCAGAGGCTTTCTCCACAGAAAGAAGTCTACTGTTTCTGTCAGATTGAAGGTTTGATCTTATCCAGCAACCGTTCAGTTTTACATCACCACCGAAGGCCTACTTCCCGCCAGAGATGTTTTTCACCGCGATCACAAAGCGTACAAAGCGGTCATTCGAGCGGAAAATACCAGGGGCATGTTTGTCCGCACAGCAGACATCGGCCACCACTTCTGATCGTTTGAACCATACAAAAACTGTCAGATGACGGCTTTGAGCCCAATCTGTACCTTCGGTATTTTTGCTGCGCGCGCTCGCGCACGAAAATCTCCGTAAGAGGTCAGGTTCCGCCGCCGCAAGACAGCGGCAAAATCTGCCATTCGCCGATTGCGCAGAATTTCTAATACGACATATTCACAGGTTACGGGACAAGACCGCCATCGGCTTCAATCGCGCCAACAGCCGCTGACAAATTTAAGAACCGGATTTCCCAGTCAGCATAAATTGATTTGAAGGTGCGCCTGCCCGTCGCTTGTCCGTTCAACAGAATGTCCTTTGGGACCAATTACACCACGAATGCGCGAGCGGAAATTTGAGAAGCCTTCGGATGTGACAACGTCTACGGCTTCATCCAAGTGCACCTCTAACCGGAACCATCCAGGTTTCATGATCGAAATAGAGACCACATGCCCCGTGAACGGTTGCGATAGATACGTTCCGCTGACCTTGTCACCGATGGCCCATCCCTTGGGTGGTCCGTTTCCGATGGCTGCAAACATCGTGTTCCAATCGCGGAACCCGTGTTGGTGGGCGACCAACTCGAGAGACTTGGCATGGCCAATCGATGCACCTTCCTCGGTCAATTTTGTGCGCAAACGCTTAGCTTGATCCTTAGCTTGCGTAGCTGACGGAAATTGCGTGTTCATGACGCCACTCCTTTTTTGGTGTGGAAAATGCCCCATTTTAGCTCTGGGTCTTGGGCGGAGAGCCAAAGCACTACAACAGTAAGACCCAACATCATCACTTCGGCCAGCGGACCCGCATACCAGATGCCAACTTCGCCAAACCAGAAGGGCAACAGAAACGTCAACGGGATCGCAAATGCATAAGGTTTTGTCAGCCCTAGAAGGGCTGCCTTTCCTGCAGATCCAATCGCCTGAAAATAGGTCGCAATCATCATCAACGGGCCCAACAGGAAAAAGACACATGTCATTACCGGCAAGATGCGCGCAACCTCTGCAATGACCGACGTGTCGTCTACAAACGCGCTGGCGATCCGGCTAGGCATGCTAATCACAACGGCCTGCACGATTGCGCAATAAACAAACGCGACCCAAAGTGCCATGCGCAGGCTTGCATCTGACCTTTGCCAAAGTTCAGCACCATAGTTGTTGCCCGTGATCGTCTGCATTGCAAACGACAAGCCCAGAAGTGGCAGGAAAGCAAAGGTGATGACCCGCGTGATGATCCCGTAAGCAGTAATTGTGTCGGCGTAACCCGGGCGACCAATCCATTGGAGGGCTGAGATAATCGCGGCCGACCCGAGAGCTAGTCCAATGAAATTGAGGCTTTGTGGTGCACCCAGTGCGAGGATCCGCCCCCATTTTCCGCATACGGAATGGGACAGCAAGGTCGCAGGACGCAGCGATGTTTCCCCAAACAATCGGAACGCAAAAATGATCGCAAACGCGAGCGCTTGTGCCGCCGCAGTTCCATAGGCTGACCCAGCGACGCCCATGTCCAGAACGGCGATTAGTGCGTAGTTGAACCCGATGTTTGCAATCGAAACCAACAGACTCATCGCCGCCATGAAGCCCACGCGCCCTTCGTTGCGCAACGCATCAGAATTGACTGACAACACGAACAACAGTGGCGAGAAAAACACCGTAATCCGCAGGTAGACCACCCCCATCTGGGCCAAAGTCTCTGACCCACCAGCGGCCAGCAATGCAACTGGCTGGCCCAATAGAAGGAACAACACTATCAGAACTGCGCCCAATCCAATTGCCAGCCCGTGTGCGCCTGCAAACGTGGCACGCGCGCCGTTCATGTCACCCGCGCCAAGGGATCGCGCCAGAAGGCTCGACATGCCGTTAGCCACAAGCGTGGAAAGCGCCACAATCAGCATGTAAATCGGGAACATCAAGGTGACCGCAGCCAGCGCATCAGGGCCTACATAAATGCCCAGAAACAGCGCATCTGCGACAGAAAGAAGCCCATTCATCCCCATCACGAAAATGATCGGAAATGCGGTCCTAAAGTAGATGGTGCCAAGCGGCCCATCGGTGAATGTATTAGTGGGGGTATCAGTCATGTCCCATATCTCTCTTGCCTGATCGCGCAATTTGAGATGGGACCCGCATTACCATCCGCGCGATATGCGGAAAGAGGTAGATAGAGAATTAAGTCGCAGAACTTAACCAAGACAAAAGTCAGCGGGAGGCAGGCGTCCACAGCCTGTACGTTGGCTAATCTGAAATTTTTCTGTCGTCAAGCGGTTATACTGCATCCGATTTTGCGGAAGCTGACTTACGCCGCGTTGCAGAAAATCGCTAATATGGGCTCAAACCGGACGCTCAAACGCCTGATTGCGTTCCGGAAACATTATAAACCGTAAACAGCTCTTTCGGCTCGGCCACACCGCGCAGCATATAGCGCCCGACCGAGATCAGATCCTGATCGCTGGGCTGCGCCGCGCGGGCTACGTCATCCGAGATCAGTATCCGTTGCCCCAAGGACCGATGCATGCCAGCGATACGCGCGGCCTGATTCACCGCTGGGCCGATCACCGTGAAATCCAAACGTGTCTCAGAACCGATATTGCCATACAGAATTTCGCCCGCATGCAAGGCCAGTGTGAAGTTGGCCACCGGCAGTCCAGCGGATTCGCGCTGCGCATTCAGTTCGGCGATCCGGTCCTGCAACATGGGAACCGCCTGCAGGGCCGCCTGCACGTCCTCTTCAATCTCGCCGACATTGAACATAGCCATCAATCCATCGCCCATGAACTTCAGAATATTGCCGCCATTATCGTGTACGACGCCAACGGCAACCGCCAGATAGTCGTTCAACATATCGATGATCTCGATTCCGGGCAGATTCTCGGAGAGGCTGGTAAAGCCTTCAAGGTCGAAATTCCATATCACGGCGTCGATCTGCTGTAGGGATCCGCGGCGAATTTCACCCGACAAAACACGCCGTCCAGCATCCCGACCTAAGTAGACGCGCATCAGATCTTTGGATATCCGCGCGTTCGAGGCTGACTTTAGTGCCAGGCCCAAATGGGGCAGAGCCGTATTGATAAGGTCAAGATCCTGTTCCCGAAACCCATCCGGCGCGTTCGAGGCCCACGACAACAGGACTCCATCTACGGCTTTTTTTGAGGTCTGCGACCGCGGATCGAAATTCACACCTTTAGCGTAATACTCGGTCGCACCAGCTTCGCGTAATTCATTGATCAATGGATAGCGGCTGGGCTCGTTCTGATCGACCATGCGTTCATGGACGCCGTCAAGATCGTGATGTAAAATCGCATATAGAGGACTGCTCATCCAGTCTTCTCTGGTCTCTTCTGAATACTCGAATTTCTGATAGTCACCGCCGGTGTCTTGATACCAGCTGTATCCGGTGCCGCCATATACCGGGTGCAGCGCCGATTGCGCCGCGTGAAATCGCATCAGGGGCACACCAAGTTCAATCAGACGGGTACAATAGCCGTCCAGCAATTCTTCTTTTTCGGCACCTTCAAGGCCCCGCGTCACCAGCCAGTTGATAAGATCATTTGATTTTGCCGCGTTTTGGTTCGGGGCTGTCATTTCACATTCCTGTGTCCGCTCTGGCTTCCATCTGGGAGCGAAGGGTTCGAATTACCAGAGGTCAATTCATATCAGCCAGCTTTCGCAACATTTTGCGCAACAAGGTAGCCTCGTTTTCTGTGAACATTGCGGCAAGCTGAGCATCATATTGCTGCGCAATACCACGCAATTCGCGATAAACCGACCGTCCGGCCGTGGTCAATGCAAGATGTTCAACGCGGCGATCCGTCTGGCTGACGGTTCTGACAAGAAATCGGCGCTGCTCAAGCCTGCTGACCGCGCGGCTTATCTTGGTTTTGTGAATCCTGGCGCGTTGACCGATTTCTTTCGCGCTCAATTCTCCGTAATTGCCCAGATGAAACAACACTCTCCATTCCGTGCGCAGCATCCCATAGCGGTCTTTGTATACACGCTGAAATTCCAGTGCGCTTTCTTCGGCTGCCCGGTTCAGCAGATAGGGCAGGAAATCCAGCAGATCAAACCCGTCTCTTTCGGTACTTTCTGTCTTTGTCATGCTTGTTAGTTACAAAATCAACTATTATCTCACAAGCAGAAAACAGCAGGAGCCAAGGATGAACCATCCGACAGACCCGCATAAAATGATCCAGGCCAGTACGCCCGCTGGCACCCATCCGGGCTATATGCCCGGCTTTGGCAATGATTTCGAAACCGAGGCCCTACCCGGTGCGCTGCCGCAGGGCATGAACAGCCCGCAACGCTGCAACTATGGGCTATACGGCGAACAACTGAGCGGCACTGCCTTTACCGCCAACCCACCCGAGCGCACCTGGTGCTATCGTATCCGCCCTTCGGTGAAGCATTCGCATCGCTACGATAAGATCGACCTGCCCTATTGGAAATCGGCACCTTGTGTTGACCCAGATGTGACCAGCCTGGGCCAGTATCGCTGGGACCCCGTCGCTCATACCCGAGATGGGCTGACATGGCTGACAGGCATGCGCACGATGACCACAGCAGGGGATGTGAATACGCAGGTCGGGATGGCCAGCCATATCTATCTGGTCACCGAATCGATGGTGGATGACTATTTCTTCTCGGCCGATTCCGAATTGCTGGTGGTGCCTCAAGAAGGCCGCCTGCGCTTTGCGACCGAGTTGGGGATCATCGACCTTGAGCCCAAGGAAATCGCCATTCTGCCGCGCGGGTTGGTTTATCGGGTTGAGGTTCTTGAGGGCCCTGCCCGTGGCTTTGTCTGCGAGAATTACGGGCAAAAATTCGAACTGCCCGGACGCGGCCCGATCGGCGCCAACTGTATGGCTAACCCACGAGATTTCAAGGCACCTATCGCGGCCTATGAAGACCGTGAGGTACCATCGACCGTCACTGTCAAATGGTGCGGGCAGTTCCACACTACAAAGATTGGGCAAAGCCCGCTGGATGTAGTCGCCTGGCACGGCAATTATGCCCCGTACAAATACGACCTGCGCACATATTGCCCGGTGGGGGCGATCCTGTTTGACCACCCTGACCCGTCGATCTTCACCGTACTCACCGCGCCGTCTGGACAACCGGGCACGGCCAATATCGACTTTGTCCTGTTCCGCGAACGCTGGATGGTGGCCGAAGATACATTCCGCCCCCCTTGGTATCACAAGAACATCATGTCTGAGCTGATGGGGAACATCTATGGCCAGTATGACGCCAAACCACAGGGCTTTGTTCCCGGCGGCATGAGTCTGCACAACATGATGTTGCCGCACGGACCTGACCAGGATGCCTTTGACAACGCGTCGAATTCGAACCTTGGACCGGATAAGTTGGATAATACGATGTCCTTCATGATCGAAACCCGGTTCCCGCAGCATCTGACATCATTTGCAGCGACCGAGGCCCCGCTGCAGGATGATTACATTGACTGCTGGACGTCGCTTGAGAAAAAGTTCGACGGTACACCGGGCAAGAAATAATTCCGATTGAGGTCGCAGATTTTTCGACGAAAAATCTTGGCCCCTGACAGAGGTTTGGAGACAAAATGCCATTGAAGAAATCCTGGGTGAGCTCGGCCAATTCTGCCGATCACCCTTTTCCTTTGAACAACCTGCCTTATGGCGTGTTTTCGACTGGCGGCGAAGACCCGCATTGTGGTGTTGCAATCGGCGACATGATCCTTGATGTCACAGCTGCCGAGGCCGAGGGACTGGTCGTTCTGGACGACGAACCGCTGTTCGACCTGCCTTTCTGGAACCCGCTGATGGAGCAAGGCCCCGCCGTTTGGGCCGCCCTGCGCAACCGTCTGATGGATCTGCTGGCCGAAGGCAGCGCGGCACAAGAGGACGTCGCGCCTTTGCTTGTGGCGCAGGCAGATGCCGAGCTGCACATGCCTTTTGCCGTCAGCGAATATACCGATTTCTACGCCGGCCGGCACCACGCCCAAAATGTCGGCACCATGTTCCGTGGACCAGAGAATGCATTGCCCCCTAACTGGCTGCATATTCCGATCGGGTATAATGGCAGGGCGTCTTCGGTCGTGGTGTCGGGAACAGATATCCGCCGCCCCTGGGGCCAGTTGAAATCCCCCGATCAGGACCTTCCGGCCTTCCTTCCCAGCCGTCGTTTCGACATCGAGCTTGAGATGGGCGCCATCGTGGGCACGCCCTCTGACGGACCAATTTCCGTACAAGAGGCAGACGACAATATCTTTGGCTATGTCCTTCTGAATGACTGGTCCGCCCGCGATATTCAGGCGTGGGAGTATCAGCCGCTTGGGCCGTTTCAGGCCAAGGCCACCGCCACGTCGATCAGCCCATGGATCGTGACCAAGGCGGCGCTGGAACCTTTCCGCTGTGACACGCCCGAGCGGGATTTTGAGTTGCTGGGTCACCTCAAAGAGACCGGCCCGATGCTGTATGACATTGATCTGTCGATCACGATGGCTCCGGACGGCAAGGCCGCAACCACAATCGCGCGAACAAACTATAGTCAGATGTACTATTCCGCCGCACAGCAGTTGGCCCATCACACGACGTCGGGCTGCCCGATGAACACCGGTGATCTGCTGGGGTCCGGCACGATCTCTGGCCCGACAAAGCCCGAGCGCGGTTCGTTGCTGGAGCTCAGCTGGGGCGGGAAAGAGCCGCTGACACTGGAAACCGGCGAAAGCCGCAGCTTTATCGAGGATGGCGACACGCTGACCCTGACAGGAGCGGCCAAGGGGAAAGGGTACACGATCGGATTTGGCGAATGTGCCGGAACCGTGCTGCCCGCTCTCGAAAACCCATACTCGCGATAAGGAACCACAAATGGCCAAGGCATTTGCGTCCCAGGGGGACATGTCGGAAAAGAAAATCTCGTTCACCGAGGTAGGAGACGGGCTTTATGCCTTTACCGCCGAAGGGGATCCGAATTCGGGCGTCATCATCGGTGATGACAGTGTCATGATTGTCGAGGCACAGGCGACGCCCCGTTTGGCCAACAAGGTAATCGAATGCGTGCGCTCGGTCACCGACAAGCCGATCACGCATGTGGCGCTGACCCATTATCACGCCGTCCGTGTTCTGGGTGCCAGCGCCTTTGGGGCGCAGCAGATCCTGATGTCAGACATGGCCCGCGCGATGGTGGTGGAACGGGGACAGGAAGATTGGGACAGTGAGTTCCAGCGTTTCCCGCGCCTGTTCGAAGGGCACGAAAGCATTCCCGGTCTGACCTGGCCCACGACCACGTTCAACGACACCATGACGGTGTATCTGGGCAAACGTCGGATTGACCTGATGCATCTGGGCCGCGCACATACAGCAGGCGATATCGTCATCCATGTACCCGATCAGAATGTGATGTTTACCGGTGACATCGTCGAGTATCACTCGGCCTGCTACTGCGGCGATGGGCATTTCGGCGACTGGGGCGATACACTGGATGAGATCAAGTGGTTTGATGTCGACGCCATTGCGCCAGGCCGTGGCGATGCCCTGGTCGGCAAGGACATGGTCAATGCAGCCATCGAAAACACCCGCGATTTTGTCGACAGCACCTATCGTCCGGCAGCCAAGGTTGCGGCGCGCGGAGGAAGCCTGAAGGAAGCATGGAACGCGGTGCGCGCCGAATGCGACCCGAAATTCGCCGATTACGCGATCTATGAACACTGCCTGCCCTTCAACGTCGCCCGTGCCTATGACGAGGCGCGCGGGATCGACACCCCGCGCATCTGGACCGCCCAACGAGATCTGGAGATGTGGGAAGCCTTGCAGAGTTAAGGACATACGGTCGCATTTGATCCAGATCGTTTTTCGCAGGACGGATTGGTGAGACCCTGGGATCGGGACCACTGAGCCTGAACGGCTGGTGGAAAGGACCCTCAGCGCAGCGCAATGGGAGAGCCCCATGAACAAGATCTTCGAAATACCGCTTTACGCCTACGCGCGAAATCCCGATCAGGACGCCGTAGCCCCAATACGCCACAAGGTGATCGTCATCGGCGCCGGGCCAATCGGCTTGGCCACAGCTATTGATCTGGCACAACAGGGCGTTGAGGTTGTCGTTCTGGACGAAAATGACAAGGTCAGCTTTGGCAGCCGGGCCATCTGTTTTTCACAGCGCACGCTGGACATAGCCGACAGGCTTGGATGCGCAGAGCCCTTGGTGCGGAAAGGTGTTCTTTGGGATACCGGCAAGGTCTTTTTCGACACAAGACAGATCTATGAATTCAATTTGCAGCCAGAACAAGGCTATGCCAATCCGGCATTTATCAATCTGCAGCAATATCACCTAGAACAGATCCTTGTGGACCGCTTGCGCGCACTCCAAGCTGAAGGCGCGCCAATCGATATTCGCGGCCGCAATAGGGTCGAGGCGATCGGCACCCATGAGGACCATGTCACGCTTGAGGTAGAGACCCCCGAAGGCCCCTACAACATCGAAACCGACTGGTTGATCGCCTGTGACGGCGCGCACTCTCCGGCCCGCAGGATGCTCGGGTTGGATTTCGACGGGCGCGTGTTCGAAGATAACTTCCTGATAGCTGATGTCGTGATGGAGGCTGACTTTCCTTCCGAACGCTGGTTCTGGTTTGATCCACCGTTCAACAGGGGGCAATCCGCCCTGCTGCACAAACAGCCCGACAATGTCTGGCGCATTGACCTGCAACTGGGGTGGGATATCGACAAGGAACGGGAAAAACGGCCCGAGAATGTGATCCCGCGCCTCAAGGAGATGCTGGGCGAAGATGTCGAATTCGATTTGGAATGGGTCTCGATCTATACCTTCCAGTGTCGCCGGATGGAGCGATTCCGGTATGGCCGGGTCTTGTTTGCCGGCGACAGCGCCCATCAGGTTAGCCCGTTTGGTGCGCGTGGGGCCAATTCGGGTGTACAGGATTCGGACAACCTGAGTTGGAAGCTGAAGCTGGTTATCGACGGAAAAGCGCCCGATTATTTGCTGGATAGCTACAGCCATGAACGGGTGCAGGCCGCTGATGAGAATATTGCCTATTCCAGTCGCTCGACCGACTTCATCACGCCGAAATCCCAGATGTCCCGCTTGTTGCGCGACGCCGTTCTGGACCTGGGCGAGCACTACGAATTCGCGCGCCCTCTGGTGAATTCCGGCCGTCTGAGCACACCTTGTACCTATGCGGGCTCGTCGTTGAATTCCGCAGATGCGCTGAACGGGCCAGATATCACCCGTCCCGGCGCAGCGTGCCCGGATGCCCCCCTCGGCGCCGCGTTCCTGCTGCCGAAACTCGCGGGCAAGTTTACCCTTTTGACGATTGACGCCGACGCACCAGACACTCTTGAGGAAGACGGGGTTCAGGCAACCCGCTTGGCGTTGTCGGTTAAGGACGATCCGACCCTGGCGCTCAAGCGCCGCTATCTGGGGGATGCCACCAGCGCGGTTTATCTGATCCGTCCCGATCAACACGTGGCCGCCCGCCGTGATACGTACGAAGAAAACGCATTCCGGCAGGCGATCCGCAGGGCCACCGGTAAGGAGTAAGCGAGATGACCCAACTGATCCTCACACCTAATCTGGACAATGCAGATGATTTCTATTTTGAACTGATCGCTGCCCATGACCGGCTGGATAAATCCGACAGCGACGCGCTGAATGCGCGGCTGGTACTGGTGCTAGCCAACCATATCGGAAATGCCGAGGTGTTGTCTGAAGCCCTAAAAGCCGCCAAGCTGAACGAGAATTGACGTAAACAGGAGGCCAGCGATGAGTGGCGTAGTTCTGTATGATTATTGGCGCTCGTCGGCCAGCTACCGGGTGCGGATCGCGTTAAACTTGGCTGGCATCACCTATCGTGCGGTGTCTGTCGATCTTGTCGCCGGAGATCACAAATCTGACGCGCATCTTACGCGCAACCCGCAAGGGCTGGTTCCAGTGCTTGAGATTGACGGGCTGCGGCTGACGCAATCTTTGGCAATCATCGACTATCTGGACATGACACGGGGTCTGGGGTTGCTTCCTGCGGAACCCGGTATTCGCGCACAAGCACTGGCGCTGGCACAAACCATAGCCATTGATCTTCACCCAGTCTGCAATTTGTCAGTCGCACGCCATGCAACCGCGCTCAGTGGGAATGCAGAAGGCATGCCTGGCAACTGGATGAACCATTTCATACGACCGGGTCTGCTTGCGTTCGAAGCCCAGTTGGGCGGTTTCCAACAGACCCCATATTGCACTGGACCGCAGCCAGGGCTGGCTGATCTGTGCCTGATCCCACAGATGTACAATGCCCGCCGCTATCAGGTCGATCTGACCGACCTGCCCCGTATCCTGGGCGTCGAGGCCGCCTGCGCCAAACACCCAGCCTTTGCCGCAGCGCATCCCGATCAACACGCCCCCACCTGATCCTCTGCACAGGGTCTGTGTGCCGATGCGAATGGGAATTGCCTGACCCCTGCCTTACGTTCTTCAAACAAAATGCAGGAGGCCCCAATGCCCGAAATCATCGGCTATCACGCCCATGTCTATTTCGATGCAGAAACGCAGGATACAGCCCGGCAGCTCTGTGAAGAAGCAGTGCGCCTGTTCCCAGTTGCAATGGGGCGGATGCACGCCCGCAATGTAGGCCCACATCCAAGGTGGAGCTGTCAGTTGGGCTTTGCAGCCGACGCATTTGATCAGGTCATTCCCTGGCTGACGCTGAATCGGCAAGGGTTGACGATATTCACCCATCCCGAAACCGGCGAGCATCTAGCAGACCACCGCGACCGCGCCATTTGGATGGGTGAGATGCTGGATCTAGATCTGTCGATCTTCGACCAGCCTTAACCCAATGCCTTCGCCTGATCTCTCAGCTTGAACTTCTGAATCTTGCCGGTCGAGGTCTTTGGCAAAGGACCGAAGACCACCGTCTTAGGCACCTTGAAATGGGCCATGTTGTCCCGGCAGAACGCGATGATCTCTGCCTCTGTCGCTTGCCCATCTGGTTTGAGTTCAACAAAGGCGCATGGTGTTTCGCCCCATTTGTCATCGGGGCGGGCGACCACGGCGGCCTCCATCACGGCGGGGTGCTTGTACAAGATATCCTCAACCTCAACCGATGAGATATTCTCACCTCCTGAGATGATGATATCTTTGGACCGGTCCTTGAGTGCGACATATCCATCCGCATGCATCACCCCAAGATCGCCCGAGGCGAACCAGCCGCCCCGGAACGCCTTGTCCGTGGCATCGGAGTTTTTGAGATAACCTTTCATGACAACATTGCCCTGCATGAAAATCTCACCCAGCGTCTCGCCATCCGCAGGCACGGGTTCCAACGTATCCGGGTCGGCCACCATAAGGCCGGACAGGGCCGAATACCGCACACCCTGACGAACCTTCAAAGCGGCGCGTTCTTCGCCTTCTTTGCTGTTCCATTCATCCTTCCAGGCGCAGACCACGGACGGACCATAAGTCTCGGTCAGGCCATAGACATGGGTAACTTCGATCCCCATATCCTCCATCTTCTTAACCACAGCCGCCGGAGGTGGTGCGCCTGCGGTCATCACTTTGATCTCGTGATCGAAATCCTTAAGGTTATCAGGCGCGTTGGCCAACATGTTCAGAACAATCGGCGCACCGCAGAAATGCGTGACCTTCTCATCCCGGAAGGCGGCATAGATCGGCTCATCCCGCACCGCCCGCAGGCACACCGAGACCCCTGCATTTGCCGCCATGGCCCAAGGGAAACACCAGCCGTTGCAGTGGAACATCGGCAAGGTCCACAGATAGACTGAATGCCGGGGCATGCCCCAGTCCAGCAGATCAGATTGGGCATTCAGGGACGCACCGCGGTGATGATACACAACCCCTTTTGGATTGCCTGTGGTGCCCGAGGTATAATTCAGCGTGATCGCATCCCATTCATCCGCTGGCAGGGACCATGCGAACTCGGGATCGCCTTCGGCCAAGAGCGCATCGTAAGTCAGACTGCCCTGTTTCTCGCCACCATCAAAGCTGGGATCCTCGATATCGATGACGAGAATATCGTGATCAACCTGTTCCAGTGCGTCTTGCACAACCGTAGAAAATTCCGGATCGACCAGCAGCACCTTGGTTTCCGCATGGTTCAGGATGAAGGCAATGATCGGCGCGTCCAGCCGGGTGTTAATCGCGTTCAGCACGGCGCCGGCCATGGGAACGCCAAAATGGGCCTCGTACAGTTCGGGGATGTTTGCTGCGATGATCGAAACTGTATCTCCTCGCCCTATTCCACGCCTATCCAGAGCGCTCGCCAGTCGACGACAACGGGTATAGGTTTCGGCCCAGGAATACCGGCGGACGCCATAAACAACTGACGGGTAATCAGGGTAGACCTGCGCCGTCCGTTCGATAAAGCTTAGCGGTGACAGCGGCGTATAATTCGCCTGACATTGATCCAAGTGGCGTTCATATATGTTGGCCCCTGTCATCTGCGGATCCTCCCAAATCGCAAGTTGCGCGAATTGAACACAAACATAGTCCCATGACAAACCCGTAGAAATACGGGCTGAGGCGGCCAAATAACTGTGCTGTGCCCGACTGGCGATACCAACCTACCCGATCTGGCCCTATCTTGTACTGGCCATTCACGCTGATCTGAGCCATCGAATATACAAGCCGAGGCGACACCGCCTCTGTAAGATGTGCACACGCTAATTTTGAAAGGACATGTCATGGACGGCACGTTCAACGAAAACGATCTTTCCCGCGTCGTCGAAGCCGACCGCGCCCATATTTGGCACCACTTGATCCAGCATAAACCCTTTGAAACCAACGACCCGCGCATCATTGTCGAAGGTAAGGGCATGCGTGTCTGGGATCAAAAAGGCAAAGAGCATCTGGACGCTGTATCGGGCGGCGTATGGACTGTGAATGTCGGCTATGGCCGCGAATCGATCTGTAAGGCGGTTTACGACCAGCTGATGAAGCTGTGCTATTTCGCCAACTCGGCGGGCTCGATCCCAGGTGCTTTGTTCGCCGAAAAGCTGATCGAGAAAATGCCTGGCATGAGCCGCGTGTATTACACCAACTCGGGCAGCGAGGCGAATGAGAAGGCGTTCAAGATGGTTCGCCAAATCGCCCACAAGAAATACGGTGGCAAGAAGACCAAGATTTTGTACCGTGACCGCGACTATCACGGCTCGACCCTGGCAGCGATGTCGGCAGGTGGTCAGGACGAGCGCAACGCGCAGTACGGGCCTTTCGCCCCCGGTTTCATCCGCGTGCCGCATTGCATGGAATACCGCAAGCACGAGCTGGACGGTGCGCCCGAAGAGAATTTCGGCGAATGGGCCGCGGATCAGATCGAAGAGGTGATCCTGCGCGAAGGCCCGGATACGGTTGGCGCCCTGTGCCTTGAGCCCGTGACCGCAGGCGGCGGCGTGATCGAAGCGCCCGAGGGTTATTGGCAGCGTGTGCAGGAGATCTGCAAGAAGTACGACATCCTGCTGCATATCGACGAGGTCGTCTGTGGCGTTGGCCGCACCGGTACCTGGTTCGGGTATCAGCAATATGGTGTGAAGCCGGATTTCGTGACCATGGCCAAGGGTGTCGCCTCGGGCTATGCCGCCATCGCCTGCATGGTAACTACTGAGGAAGTCTTTGACATGTTCAAAGAAGACGCCTCGGACCCGATGGGCTATTTCCGCGACATCTCGACCTTTGGGGGCTGCACCGCCGGTCCAGCGGCCGCGATCGAGAACATGCGGATCATCGAGGATGAGAACCTGCTGGCCAACTGTGTCGCTATGGGTGACCGGATGACGGGCAACCTTCAGGCGCTGATGGAAAAGCACAAGGTCGTCGGCGACGTCCGCGGCAAGGGCCTGTTCCTGGGTGCTGAGCTGGTCGCAGACCGCGCGTCCCGTGAGCCAGTTGATGAGAAGCTTGCCCAGGCCGTTGTGGCCGACTGCATGGCGCAAGGCGTGATCATCGGCGTAACTAACCGCTCGGTCCCCGGTCGGAACAACACTCTGTGCTTCTCACCAGCGCTGATTGCCACCGCGGATGACATCGACCAAATCACCGATGCTGTCGATGGCGCACTGGGGCGTGTATTCGGCTGACACCGATAGCAGTCTCTTAGGATGAGACTATGAAAACCGGCGCTGCTTGCGCCGGTTTTTTCTCAATACGGATGCCCGAACCCTCAATATGCGACCGGATGCTCCCGTTCAGTGCTGAATGTCGGTGGCCCGGGTTGTAGAATCCGTTGATGTATTCTTTGAGCGTAAGCGGTGCAACTGACCCCCGAATTAGCCCCTGATCTGCCTCTTGTTTCCATTGCATATTGTCTAGGGTCAGGACCCATTGATTTCCGTTTTGCGGCGTGATTCACGGTTCAAAAACGAGCGGTGAACATGTCTGATCTC
>NZ_JBXWMQ010000011.1:0-111655 GCF_059609905.1 Ruegeria sp. YTSA226 | reverse complement strand
CCAATCTCCTGAATCGGCTTCTTCTTCGCCTCACGCGCAATTTCGATGTCAGATTTATAGCTCATTGGGTTTCGGTCTCCCTGCATAAAATAGGCCAATAGTGTTCCAACCAGAACGGCAAGGAGCCGAACCAGATTCGCATATATTTTTCTTTAAAGTAAATATTTATTCCCTAGGGTCAATATGCGAGTTTAACACTCCCTGAAAGTGCTACTCGATTCATCATTAGGAAACAGAGGCTGGCCACAGCGATCAGGCGTATCTTTTCCGACCCGCGCTGAGACCAAGCAACCAATCTTCAACGATGCGCTGCTCTGGGAAAGCTTTGTGAAGAGGCCTTTTTAACAGGTAGTATCCGGACTGTGTTCGCACTGATGCGCCCTGAACCGGTCTGACCAAGGTGCCGCTTTCAAGCAATGGGTCAACAAGATGGGCCCAACCCAATGCAATTCCCAGTCCATCGACAGCTGCTTGCACTGACAACGGATAGGTATTGAACTCCACTGCCTGTTCCATCGAGGACGTCGATACCCCATTGCCACTGAACCAAGTGCGCCATGTCATCCACTCTGCATGACCACTGGCGACTTCAATAAGGTCCAGTTCCGGCAGCGCAGATATATCTGCCGCTTTGGGGTTGCTCTTGAGATACTCTGGGCTGCAGACCGGAAATACGGTTTCTCCGAACAAAAGCTGTGCCTCGTATCCCGGCCAATCGCCATCTCCACGCAGGATCGTCAAGTCCATCGAATCCGACAGGCACTCTGCGTCGCTGTCAGAAGAGACCAGCGAAATACGGATGCGGCCATTTGATTTGTTGAACTTGCGAAGTTGCGGCATCAGCCAAAGAGACGCGACAGAGTTGGTGGCGGAGATCGATACCGTGTTGGCCTGATGTTTGGCCAGCATATCCCGGCTGACATCCCGCATCAGGTCCAGCGACTTCTCCACGGTTGCCAGCAGGATGGCCCCTTGTTGGGTAAGCGAAACAGATCGGTGCCCTCGCACAAACAACGGCACATCATAGTGTTGCTCTAGCAACCGCACTTTGCGGCTGATCGCCGTTTCAGAGATGTTCAGAACCTTACTGGCCTGCGCAAAGCTCTGCGCCTTTGCGGCAGCTTCAAACGCCAACAAATAGTCGAGCGGCGGAAGGACTTTCCCTGTGACTGAAGTTTTCTTTGGCATTTCAGAGCGGATTCCCGAACTGGACGTTATAGCGATCGAAAAACATTTGGCCTCATCTGCGGGCAATCGATCAGGCAACTAATTGTTAAGATAGCAAAAAGTCGGGTTAGCCTCAAGAATTTATGGTCAAAGACCCTCAAATTTCTGTTCTGCGTCTGGGGCGATTCTGCGCAGAATGCACAAATTCGGGGCCGGAAGAGTCCACAACCTAAAAAATGAACATCACTCAGGGAGCAAACATGAAACTTACAAACCTCCTTTCTGCTGCAACTTTGGCAGCAGTTGCGGGAACAGGGGCGACTGCAGAAGACAGCAGCGACCCGATCGTGATCCCAATTCACAATTGGTCCAGCCAGATCGTGATGTCGAACGTTGTCGGCCTGATCTTTGAAGAGATGGGCAACAACGTCGAATACGTCACCACCGACAGCCAGGCGGTCTATGAATCGGTGCGCCTGGGCGATGTGGCGTTGGAGATGGAAGTCTGGGAAGGCGCGTTTGGCGCGTCCTACAGGGCGGCATTGGAAAAAGGTGGCCTGCATGACGCAGGCGATCATGACGCCGTTACACGTGAGGATTGGTGGTATCCCATGTGGACCAAGGAATCCTGCCCGGGCCTGCCAGATTGGAATGCATTGAACGACTGCGCACACCTGTTCGCGACAGCCGAAACCGGCGACAAGGGTCGGTATCTGGATGGTCCAGTTGACTGGTTGAAGCATGGTAAAGAACGCGCCGAAGCACTTGATCTGAACTTTACCGTGATCAATGCGGGTTCCGCCGCAGCCCTTTGGGCCGAGATAGGCGCGGCTGAGGCCGACAAAACGCCGGTACTGGTTTTTAACTGGACGCCAAACTTTGCCGAAGCCGTCTGGCCTGGTGAGTTCGTTGAGTTCCCAGCATGGGAAGACGGATGCGACAAAGACCCAGCCAAGGGTCCTAACCCGAATGCGTTGTATGATTGCGGCAACCCCGCCGAAGGTTACCTGAAAAAGGCAGCCTGGGATGGTATGAAAGACAAATGGCCGGCCGCGTATTGCGCCCTGACAGAGATTTCTTTCACCAATCCGCAGATTGCTGAGATGGCGAAGCTGGTCGATACTGATGAGCTTGAACCGGAAGAAGCCGCCGAAGAATGGCTGGACGCCAACCGCGCTGTCGTCGATCCTTGGATCAGTTCCTGCAGCTCATAATCCGGCTACATCCACCGAAACTGGCGCGGCCTTGACCATCTGATCGATGCAAGGCCGCGCTCAACAAGAAAGTTAGGCAGCCATGTCCGCCACAGCGCCTGTCATCTCAGCCAAAAATGTATGGAAACTGTTTGGGCCCTCGCCAGAGAGCTACCTGAAGTCCATGCCCGCTGGCCGCGGTTTTGATGAAATCCGTGCAGATGGGTATATCGCCGGTGTCAAGGATGTCTCGATTGAGGTTGGCCGTGGCGAAATGCTGGTCATCATGGGTTTGTCAGGGTCAGGCAAGTCGACGCTGGTACGTTGTTTTTCGCGCCTGCACGACATTACAGGCGGAACGATTGAGGTTGACGGTCAGGACATCATGAGCCTGAGCGAGCGCGATCTGATTGAATTGCGCAGAAACAAGATGGGCATGGTGTTTCAGTCTTTCGGACTGCTGCCACATCGCACGGTTTTGGACAACGTGGCCTTTCCGTTGGAAATGCGCGGACAAGATCGTCATGATCGGCGCGAACGCGCGCTGGAAGTCATCAAGTTGGTGGGCCTTGAAGGTCGGGAAGAATACTTCCCACGGGAATTGAGCGGCGGCCAACAGCAAAGAGTCGGAATCGCCCGGTCGCTCGCCATTGAACCCGATATCTGGTTTCTGGACGAGCCATTCTCGGCGCTTGATCCACTGATCCGCCGCGAAATGCAGGATGAATTCCTGCGATTGCAAGAGATGCTGGGCAAAACCATCGTTTTCATCACGCATGATTTTGACGAAGCGCTACGTCTGGCAGACCGGATTGCAATCATGCGCAACGGCGCGGTCGAACAATGTGACACCCCCGACAAGATTGTGATGAACCCTGCCACCGAGTACGTGGCCAAGTTTACCGAAGATGTCGACAAGGCCCGGGTCGTACATGCCAAAGGCCTGGCAAAACCTGTGAACGGTCATGCCTTGGAGGGCGCACCAATCAACGGTGGATCAACCATTCACGAACTGGCGCGGGTTCTTGTCAACGATAACCGCATTCTTTTGCCGGTGGCGGATGACAATGGCGTTGTCACCGGTGTTCTGGAACGTGACGCCGCATTGAATGTTCTGCTTGGAGCTGAATGATGGCGGCGCTGTCCACCGAAGTACCGGACACTTCAGACGGGACGTGGGGAAAAACCAGAGTCCTGACTACACTTCTGGCCGCCGCCTTCGTGCTGATCGTTGCCAAAGCTGTCGGAGTTCTGCCCGAATGGCTAAACCGCATCCCCGAAGCCGCGATTCCGCCGACGGCGCAGGTTCTGGATGCAGTCTTCTACTTTATCCAAAATGATCTTGGCCTGATCTATGTCACACGATTTATCGCCGAAGGTCCGCTTGAGTTCCTGCTGGATACGTCAGCGAACCTTCTGGAAGGCAAGCGCCGTTGGCCCAATCTAGGTCCGATCCCATGGTCCGCAATCGCCGCAGTGGCAGCCGTCGTCGGCTACGCCGTAGGTGGTTGGCGTCTGGCCGCATTAGGCGCGGGAACCTTCATCTGGACGGCCGCGATCGGGCAGTGGAAGATCGCCATGCAGACGATGTCTGTCATCGTGGTTGCCGCACCGCTGGCGTTTCTTTTGGGCTTGATACTGGGCATCGCCGCCTGGAAATACAGCTGGTTCGAGCGGTTGCTGAAACCCATGTTGTCCGTGCTGCAAACCCTGCCCTTCTTTACGTATCTCTTGCCAGCAGTGATCTTTTTTAAGGTCGGACCGACAGCTGGGGCCGTCGCAACAATTACTTTTGCCATCCCGCCGATGATCCTGATGACCACTCTGGGCTTGAAAAAAGTCAGCCCCGAAGTGATCGAAGCAGGCCAGATGTCTGGATGTACCAAATGGCAGATGTTGCGCCACGTCTACGTTCCAGCCGCGCGGACCGAGGTTCTGGTCGGCGTCAATCAGGTGATCATGTTGTGTCTTGCGATGGTTGTTCTGACCGCCTTTATCGGAATGCCCGGTCTTGGCGCGAAACTGCTGGCGATGATGGGTAGTTTCAAGCTGGGCCGTTCTTTCGAGATTGGCGTAACCATCGTCCTTCTGGCTGTCACGTTGGATCGGATGTCAAAGGCCTGGGTCGTCAAACAGCCAGTGCACTTCGAACGCGGCACCCCGTGGTGGAAGCGCCACCAGATTTCGCTGGTCGCACTGGGTCTGTTTGTTGGGTTCACTCTGCTGTCTCAGGTCTTCCCGATCCTGGCCGAAATTGGCCGCAAGCAGCATCTCAGCCAGGGCAAAGAAATCGACGTGGTTATCAAGTCGTTCCTGGCCATCGACATGATCAAAGGGACAACCGAATGGTTACGCTGGTTTCTGAACGTCAAGGTTCTGATTCCATTCCGGAATACGCTACTCGCCATTCCAACTCCCGCGTTCATCCTGCTGGTTGTTTCCTTTGCTTATTGGGTTGGTGGCCGAAAGCCCGGCATCTACGCAGCAGTCTTCTTTACGATTGTCGCGTTCTCGGGCTGGTGGGATCGGTCGGTTATTACTTTGTATACCGTGATCTCGGCCGTTGCGCTGGCAACCATGATCGGTATCCCCCTGGGCGTTGTCGCTGCGCGGTCCGCGCGTTGGTCCAAGAGCATTTTGCTGGCTTGCGACACTGCGCAAACCTTCCCCAGCTTCATTTACTTGATCCCTGCGATCATGTTGTTCGGGGTCAATGATGTCGCGGTTGTGTTCTCGATTCTGATCTTCGCCGCCGTCCCGCTGATCCGGTACACTATTATTGGCCTCAGCAACGTGCCGCCGGAAATGACCGAGGCAGCAGATATGTCCGGCTCGACCCGCCGGCAAAAGCTTATGTCGGTTCAGTTCCCTCTGGCGCTGCCAACTATGGCGGTCGGGTTTAATCAAGCCATCATGTTCGCCTTCTTCATGGTCATTATCGCGGCCTTCATTGGAACGCAGGACCTGGGGCAGGAACTTCAACGAACTCTGGCAGGTACCGAACTGGGCAAGAACTTTGTGCTCGGCATGAATGTCTCGCTGATGGCGCTTACCTTCGACATGGCGATTAGCAGTTGGGCTGATCAGCGCAAAAAGCGGTTGGGGCTCGACTAAGATGGCCCAACAGCAGAGCGCACGCACCGTTATCCGCTTCGATGACCCCGGATTTGTCCGGATGCGGATGGACGGCCTGCCCGATGCGCAGGTCTGGTGGAAGAATATCAGTTTCGATGAAGAAACCGGACAAGGCAGCTATCTGATGAAGATGGCGCCAGGCACACGTTCGAACCCTCATGTTCATTACGGGCCGGAAGAGTTCTTTGTGCTTGAGGGCGATCTGACCGACCACGACGGGTTTCGATATCGCAGCGGCGATTTTGTCAGCCTTGCTGCCGGGTTCAGCCACTATTCGCGAACCGAGGCGGGATGCCTCTTGGTGGTCACCCATCGTGGTGCAACCGAAGCCATTCAGGAAAACACACTATGAATGTGAAGCCGGTCTTCGAAGTTCCATTCGAACGCAGCGGGGTCCTGGCCCCCGGCCTTCCGATCCTGCCGCATGGAACGGAACGCCACCCGATCCCCGGAATGGGGTCGCGCGCGGTACCGGTGTCCAAGGGCGATACCATCACGCTGCTGGACCGCGATGGGATGCAACCGGCTGAGATGGTCTTCTTTTCTCCTGACCGAAGCTCCGATGCAGCCATGCTGGGCACACAGGGGCATGGACGGCCCGAAGGTTTGATCGCAACCCTCGCAAATGGATCAGCATCTGGCAAAAAAGTTCTGCGTGCATTGGAAATCGCGGGCTTCGACATCGGAAAAGGCGACGCAATCCGGGCATTCGCTGGCGGTTCACGCCCGGGCGACATGGTGCATTTCGTGGCGGAAAGCGATGGTCTTTTGATTGTCGCTGCACCAGGCAAGGCTATGCGCCCCGAGGACAACAACCCTCCTACGGATATCATCTTGTACATCCAGCGCTCAGCGCCCGGATTGGAAAAGCCCGATGTCGGACCGCCCGATCCGCTGGCCGATCCGCTTAAGGATTTCAATATTCAGCCGGGAAATGCGCACTCATATGAAGTGAAGGCCGGTGAATTCATCCAGATCGTCGATATTCGTGGCCGAGAGTGTTCCGATTTTCAGGCCTTCAGCCGCCGCGCACTGGATCAGGGGATCGAGCGTGAAATCGACACGACAACAACACGCAGCCTGATGGGCAGCTTGTATCCTCAACCCGGGATTTTCTCAAAGTACTGGTCAGTAGATCAAGAGCCTTTGATCGAAATCGTTCAAGATACCTGTGGGCGCCATGACACGTTCGGTCTGGCCTGTACGGCGCGATATTATGAAGACCTTGGCTATCCCGGCCATGTGAATTGTTCGGACAATATCAACAAGGATCTGGACCAATATGGCATCAAGCCGCGCGGTGGCTGGCCAGCGATTAACTTCTTTTTCAACACGATGCTGGATGACACCAACGCCATTGGCATGGACGATCCGTGGTCGCGACCCGGTGACTTCGTCCTGCTGCGCGCCCTGACCGATCTGGTTTGCGTCAGCACCGGCTGTCCCTGCGATATCGACCCGGCAAATGGCTGGAATCCAACAGACATTCAAGTGCGAACCTATAAGGCGACCGAGGATTTCAAGCGGTCCTATGGCTATAGAAAATCTGCGGAGGCGGATGTGGAAGAAACTAAAAAAACAGCATTTCACGACTGCTTTGCACGGCACACCCGTGATTTCTTAGAATACAATGGCTATTGGCTGCCCAACACGATGACCAATCATGGCGCGATTGCCGAATATTGGGCTTGCCGGGACAAGGTTGCTGTCATGGACCTCAGCCCGCTGCGCAAATACGAAGTCGTGGGACCTGACGCCGAAGAACTGATGCAGCTTTGCGTGACCCGCAACATGAAAAAGTTGAGCGTTGGTCAGGTCGTTTATACGGCCATGTGCTATGAGCACGGCGGTATGATCGACGATGGCACCGTCTACCGGTTGGGTGAGACGAACTTCCGCTGGATCGGTGGGAATGACACCAGCGGGTTGTGGCTGCAGGAACAGGCGCTCAAACGCAATATGAATGTCTGGGTGCGCAACTCTACGGACCAGTTGCACAACATTGCAGTTCAGGGGCGGCATAGCCGCGACATACTTTCCAAGATATTCTGGACACCGCCTCAGCAACCAACGATCGACGAACTGCCGTGGTTCCGGCTTTCGGTCGCGCGGGTTGGTGATGTGCAGGGGACTTCTGTTGTAATTTCTCGGACCGGCTATTCTGGAGAGCTTGGGTATGAAATCTTCTGCCACCCCAAGGATGCCGTCGAAATCTTTGATCGTGTCTGGGAGGTGGGCCAAGAGTATGGCATTGCGCCTCTGGGCCTGGCCGCATTGGACATGTTGCGGATCGAGGGCGGTCTGATCTTTGCCGGGTCAGAATTCGACGATCAGACCGATCCGTTCGAGGCCGGCATCGGCTTTACTGTGCCGCTGAAATCAAAGACCGACGACTTCATTGGGCGGGCGGCGATAGAGGAGCGCAAGGCCCACCCACACCGCAAACTGGTTGGATTTGAGATCGAAGGGGGTACGGTCCCCTCACCCGGTGACTGCGTGCGCGTTGGGAAAGCGCAGGTCGGAGAGATTACCAGCGCGATGAAATCACCCATCCTCGGCAAGGTCATCGCTTTGGGTCGGATTTCGGTTACCCATGCCATCGTTGGAGCGGACATCGAAATCGGGCAGCTGGACGGCCAACAAAAGCGGTTGAAAGCCAAGATCGTGCCATTCCCGCATTTCGATCCAACAAAGGAACGTGTGAAGGGAATGTACGCAGAAGCGACGGTTCCGAACGCTGCAGAATAGCGACGGTGGTGTGACATTAACTTCTACCCGACCAAGGAATGCTGATGCTCGGACCTCATGCAACTCGAGTGGTGGCATTCCAGGTCAAATGCCTCTGGGCAGTGATATCGGATTGTTAAGGCTGAGCGGTCGGCCACGAACCACTGCAAGCCTTATTGCTTGGGTACCAATCAAAATAGTCTTTTGCTTCAGTGAGCTTTCGAACGCGTGGCTTTGCGCGCTTCCCGAGTGTGCCACTGAGATTTTGAAACAACAAATTGGATCCGCTGAAATGCCCTGCGGCATCGCCAACAAAGCGTTTCTACCGGATAGCGTAACATGTAGGGGCTAATTCCACTTGTCCTGTCACAGAATTCATCCGCAAAAATTATGAAGTCCATGCCGCATTCGCGAGCAAGTTTGGTGAGAATGCTAACCCACCGCCAAACGGTCCTGCATCCTGTCCGAGGCCATCGCGGACAGAGCGACCATTGTTGCGGCTGTTCCCAGAACCATTGCCAAACCACCGATCTGGTAAGTGAGGCCAGACAGCACTGTGCCCAGCAATCGGCCGGCCGCGTTGGCCATGTAATAGAAACCGACATCCATCGTGACCCGCTCGGCCTGAGAAAAGGACAGGATCAGATAGGAGTGCAGCGAGGAGTTCACGGCAAAGATCACTCCAAAGATCAGCAAGCCGATCACCAGCGTAATGGTCAGCCAAGTGGCGGGCCCCGAGGATAAGGCCACAGCGACGGTCAGGGCGGCAGGCACGCAGAACAGGGCTACGGCCCAATCGCGCGCGGCGCGGATCAGTTGGGGCTCGGACCGGTCAGAGGCGCGCAGGATCTTCGGGGCGCTGGCCTGAACTGCGCCGTATAGGATGATCCAGGCCGCCATGAATGTCCCGATCATGAAAAAGGCCGCTCGGTTCCCGGTTTCGGACCCGTCGGAAAGCACCGCATAGAAATAGATCGGAATCCCGACCACAAACCACACATCGCGCGCGCCAAACAGAAACAGGCGGGACAGGCACAGCCAGTTGATATTGGGGGATTTCGAAAAAACCTCAGAGAATTTTGCGTCTTTACGCCCTTTGGGCAGGCCCGGCGGCATGAATAGAACGACCGCGATCATGATGACGCCCAGCACCATAGCCATGGCCAGCACCGCCCAGTTAAAGCCAAACGTTGCCAACAGACCTGCGCCCAGCAAAAAGCCCAGCCCTTTGACCGCGTTCTTGGACCCGGTCAGCAGGGCAACCCAGCGAAACAGGCCGCCATCCTCGGTCGGGGCCAGCAGTTTCACGGCGGATTTCGAAGACATCTTGGCCAGATCCTTGGCCACGCCGCTGGCACCCTGAACGATCATGACAAAGGTCACTTTAGCTGGAATGGCCCAATTAGGGTCTAGTTGTGTCAGCAACAGCAACGCCCCCACCTGCAGGCCAAGCCCCGCATAGAGCGTCGAGGTCAACCCGAACCGAGCCGCAATCCAGCCCGCCGCCAGATTGGTGCCGATACCGGCAATTTCATACAGAACAAACAGATAGGCCAGCTGGACCGGCGAGAAGCCCATCGTATGAAAATGCAGCAGCACCAGCATACGAAGCGCGCCGTCGGTCAGCATGAATGCCCAATAGGCTGCCGTGACCGCGATATAGGCGGACAACCCTTCGGGCTTCTGGGTCACAGCGCGGCTCCGACCATGAGCGCGACGTCGACCAGACGGTGTGCGTATCCCATCTCGTTGTCATACCACGCATAGATCTTCACCTGCGTGCCATTCACCACCATGGTCGACGGCGCATCGATGATCGAAGAACGCTGATCATTGGTGTAATCGGTCGACACCAGAGGGCGGGTTTCATAGCCCAGAATGCCGCTCAGTTCACCCTCAGCGGCTACTTTGAATAACGCGTTGACCTCTTCGACGGTTGTTTCCCGCTCTACTTCGAACACGCAATCGGTCAGCGAGGCATTCAGCAGCGGCACCCGGACCGCGTGACCGTTCAGCCGTCCTTGGAGTTCCGGGTAAATCAGGGTGATTGCCGTGGCCGAGCCGGTGGTGGTTGGGATCAGCGAATTCAGGGCCGAGCGCGCGCGGCGCAGGTCTTTGGCGGGTCGGTCCACGATGGTCTGCGTATTCGTCACATCATGGATCGTGGTCATCGACCCGTGCCGAATCCCGATATTTTCATGGATCACCTTGACCACCGGCGCCAGGCAGTTGGTGGTGCAAGAGGCGGCCGTCACGATGTGATGCGCGCTCGGATCATATGTACCTTCGTTCACGCCCATCACGATATTGGCGGTCGGGCCATCCTTGACCGGTGCCGAGACGACAACCTTCCTGACGCCTGCATCAAAATATGGCGCCAGCTTGGTCTCGGTTTTGAAGGCGCCGGTGCAGTCAATCACCACGTCGACCCCGTCCAGTGGCAGCGCGTTCAGGTCGCGGGTACCGACAAACGGCAAGCGCATACCCTCTATGGCGACGCTGTCTTTGTCATAGTCAAAATCTGCTTCCCAGCGGCCATGAACCGTGTCGAATTCCAGCAAATGCGCGTGCATTTCTGGATCACCGATCCCGTCGTTGATCCAGGCAATCTTTGCGCCTTTCTCCAATAGTGGTTTCAGGGCCAGCTTGCCCATCCGGCCAAGGCCATTCACGGCGTAGGTTGTCATGTCATGTCCTCGTCAGATGTTCTGGCAATATCGTCGACAGCAGATTGCAACGCGATCCGGTCGAGGCTTTCGACCGGCAGCGAGGTAAAGGCCTCGATCCTGCGCCTGAGCGAACCATAGGCGTTCTGGAAGGCCAGGCTTTTTTCAGCCTTCGTGCCTGTCGCCATGACCGGGTCGACCACGCCCCAGTGACCGCTGATCGGCTGGCCATCCCATGCCGGGCATTCCTCATTCGCGGCCTGATTGCAGACGGTAAAGACAAAATCCATCTCGGGCACGTCAGAGGCGGCAAATTCTGACATATGTTTCGAGCGCAGAGCCGAAACATCATGCCCTTTGTCCTTAAGGACCTGCACCGCTATAGGGTTGAGCCCGGATGAAGGCTGCGTTCCCGCAGAATATGCGTTGAAACGCTCACCCGCCAGCGCGCGAAGGATAGATTCAGCAAATATCGAACGGGCGGAATTGCCAACGCACAGGAAAAGAACGTTATATTTTCGGTCCGCTGATCTGTCGCTTTCCCAGCCTGACGGGATACAGATTTCGGGGCGTCCGCGGCAGCAGTCGTTCAGTAAGTAATCCAGCATCTGCTGCACATTCTGCATCTCGATCGAGTAGAGCAAAGAGGTACCAGACCGATTCTGCCGGACCAGCCCCGCCTGTCGCAACGCGTTCAGATAGTTCGATAATGTGTTGGGCTTGATCCCCAGCCCCAAGGCAAGCTCTCCGGCCGGGACAGCGTCAGGAAAGCGTCGCATCAACATGCGAAACACTGAAAGCCGTTGCGGGTGACCCAAAGTCGCCAGTTGTTCTGTTGCTATAATATCCATATTTCATGAAATATGGAAATATATAACTACAGTCAACCCGGTTCCGATTTCCAGTGCGCGCCGGACTCTCAATGAACGGTGATAACAAAATGCGGAAACAGGTGCTTCTGAGGTCATGAAACCCGGGGTTTCACCGCTTGCAAGCACCCGCACGAGGGTTTAAACGAGCCTCGCTTGCCTCAATAGCTCAGCTGGTAGAGCAGGTCCTTCGTAAGGACAAGGTCGGGGGTTCGAGTCCCTCTTGAGGCACCAATTAATTTCAGAGGCCAGCAGAAATCGCAACCACTTGAACGTAAAGTGATTTCCGCACTTCGAAGGGCTTTGTCCCGTCAACTTGCCATTTGGTTTCTCACACCCGCTATAGGACGAAGGTGACATCGAAGAAGCCATCGCCGATCAGCTACAATCGCCACGGATCTCCTCGGCAGATCATCGCACATGCGGTGTGGCTATACGTTCGCTTCAATCTGATCCTGCGTAACGCCTTGGTGTTATGTAAAAAGTGGTGAGCCGTGCAGGATTCGAACCTGCGACCCACTGATTAAAAGTCAGTTGCTCTACCAACTGAGCTAACGGCCCACTCTTTTGTTTGGATCCTTTGGATCCGTGGCGCTCTGTAAGGCATTTTCCCGACTGGGTTCAAGACCTTATTTCACACCTCGTTACGCCTGTAGTTTCTTTCGAAACGGCGTCCCGATAGGCGGCCTACTTAGGCAGGTGGCGCAAGGGGGTCAACCCCTTTTTTCACGAATCTGCGCCACAGGGTGGATTCCCATCCGCAGCAACGTTATATGCCCGCCATGCAAGGAATTCAGAACACCGGATTGCCCTTTATGAAGATGCATGGGCTGGGCAATGACTTTGTCATTGTGGATGCGCGCGCGCATGAGGTCGGGGTGACTCCAGCCCTGGCCCAAGCCATTGGGCATCGGCAATTTGGGGTCGGCTTTGATCAGCTCGCCGTCATCGAAAATGGCGCATCAGATGCGCATCTGGTGTTCTACAACGCCGATGGCTCGACCTCGGCCGCCTGTGGCAATGCCACCCGCTGTATCGCGCGGTTTCTGATGGAGGAAACCGGCAAACAGACCCTGACGCTCACCACCGAGCGGGGAACGCTGTATGCAAGCGATGCGGGGGACGGGCTGACTTCGGTTAATATGGGACTGCCGCAGCTGAATTGGCACGAGATTCCATTGACCGAAGACGTGGACACCTTGGAACTGCCGATCGAAGGCGCCCCAACCGCCACCGGCATGGGAAACCCGCATTGCACCTTCTTTGTCGACAATGCCGAGGCGATTCCGCTGGCAGAGTTCGGCGCACGGTATGAATATCATCCGCTCTATCCAGAACGGACCAATGTACAAGTGGCACAGCTGATCGGTCCGGATCATATCCGCATGCGCGTATGGGAACGGGGCGTTGGCATCACCCTGGCCTCTGGCTCTTCGTCCTGCGCAACCGCCGTGGCCGCAGCCCGGCGCGGCCTGACCGGACGCAAGGTTCAGATCGAGTTGGACGGCGGCACGATTTGGATTGATTGGCGCGACGATGGCGTCTGGATGACCGGCCCTACCGCCCATGTCTTCTCGGGCCTGCTGACGCCGGAATTCCTGAGGTCGCTGGGATGAACCCGCCCAAATTCACCACGCTGGGCTGCCGCCTGAACGCCTATGAGACCGAGGCGATGAAAGAGCTGTCGCAACAAGCCGGTCTGACCGATGCGGTGGTGGTGAACACCTGCGCCGTGACCGCCGAAGCCGTGCGCAAGGCCCGGCAGGAAATCCGCAAACTGCGCCGCGAAAACCCGAATGCCCGGCTGATTGTGACCGGCTGCGCTGCGCAGACAGAACCGCAGACCTTTTCCCAGATGGAAGAGGTCGATGCCGTCATTGGCAACACTGAAAAGATGCGACCCGAAACCTGGAAAGGTATGGCGGCGGATTTCATTGGTGAAACCGAGGCCGTCCAGGTTGATGACATCATGTCGGTTACCGAAACCGCTGGCCACCTGATCGACGGGTTTGGCACTCGGTCCCGCGCCTATGTACAGGTTCAGAATGGCTGTGACCACCGCTGTACCTTCTGCATCATCCCATATGGCCGCGGTAATTCGCGCAGCGTCCCCGCGGGCGTTGTTGTGGACCAGATCAAGCGTCTGGTCGATAAGGGCTATAATGAGGTCGTTCTGACCGGCGTCGACCTGACCTCATGGGGGGCTGACCTGCCTGCCCAGCCAAAGCTGGGTGATCTGGTTATGCGCATCCTCAAACTAGTGCCTGATTTGCCGCGCCTGCGGATCAGCTCGATCGATTCGATCGAGGTCGATGAAAACCTGATGCAGGCCATTGCCACAGAACCCCGCCTGATGCCTCACTTGCATCTGTCGCTGCAGCATGGCGACGATCTGATCCTGAAGCGGATGAAACGCCGCCATTTGCGTGACGATGCGATCCGCTTTACCCAAGAGGCCCGCAAGCTGCGCCCCGAGATGACCTTTGGCGCTGACATCATCGCCGGTTTCCCGACCGAGACCGAGGCCCATTTCGAAAACTCGCTAAGGCTGGTTGCCGATTGCGATCTGACATGGCTGCATGTCTTCCCCTACTCCAAACGCGAAGGTACACCCGCCGCCCGCATTCCGCAGCAGGTCAACGGCAATGTCATCAAAACCCGCGCCGCCCGTCTGCGCGCCGCTGGCGAGGTGCAGATTGGCAAGCACCTGACCGCCCAAGTTGGTAAGGTACATCACATCCTGATGGAAAACCCGCATATGGGCCGGACCGCGCAGTTTACCGAAGTTACGTTCCAAACCCCTCAATCCGAAGGGCAGATCGTGACCGCGACGATCACCGGCTGCTCGGATACGCAGCTCAGCGCCTGATCCGCCTCTTCATCTGGCTAAAAATACCTCGGGGATGAATTGGCCGCAGGCCAAGAAGGGGCTGGCCCCTTCCACCCCCAAGCAACAAAAAACCCCCGCAACCAAAGGCGCGGGGGTTTCTAACTTGTCTGAAAACCGCTTAGTGTTTCTTCTTGCCTTTAACGCCTGCCCACAGACGCTTGTTGACTAGGTACAGCAGGACCGACAGAAGCGTCAGGAAGACAACACCGACAAAGCCCGAATACTTACGCTCCATCATCTTCGGTTCAGCCGTCCACATCAGGAAGGCTGCAACGTCTTCCGACATATGCTCGACGTCATTTGCGTGGCCATCGGCAAACTCGACCTGCTCATCCGACAGCGGGGGCGCCATCGAAATCCAACCACCGGGGAAGGCGGTGTTTTCGTACAGAACCGTTCCCGCTTCTTCCTTTTCGTGGCCGGTATAACCATCCAGCAACGAGGCGATGTATTCCGGGCCGCCCATGCCGTTGACCAGCTGGTTGATCCCCAGACCGTAAGGGCCGTGGAAACCAGCGCGCGCCTTGGCCATCAGGCTCAGGTCGGGTGCGCCAACGCCATCATTGGCGGGGAAATGGTCAACGGGTTTTGCCGGGCGGGAGTCGTCCAGCTCGGGGTCGAACACTTCAAAGTTGCCCGCCGCATAAGCGGTGACTTCGTCTTCCGAATAGCCCAGCGCTTCGAGGTCACGCAGAGGCACATAGCGCAGGCCGTGGCAGGCCGCGCAAACCTCGGTGTAAATCTGCAGGCCGCGCTGTAACTGGTGTTGATCCCAGGTTCCGAACGGACCTTCGAATGAGAATTGGAAGTCCTCGATATGCTGTTCGCCTCCGCCTGCCGCGTTAGACGCGACAGGAGCAAGTGCGATAGCAAACGCGGCACCGATTGCAAGTTTCTTGAACATTTTTCCGGTCCCTCTTCTTACTCGGCCGGCGTGGCATCGGCGTCAGCCTTGCCATAATGCGCGTTGAAGTCTTCTTCGATGGTTTCCGGCTGTGCATCGGGTTTTTCGATGACACCCAGAACCGGCAGGATCACGAAGAAATAGCCGAACCAGTAGGCCGATGCGATTAACGAGAAGGTCGCATAGGGCTCTTCTGCGGGCATCGCACCCAGCCACATCAGGGCAAAGAAGTCGACGATCAGCAGGTAGAACCACCATTTGAACATCGGCCGGTATTTACCCGAACGTACGGTCGACGTGTCCAGCCACGGCGCCAGAGCCATAGCCAGGATCGCACCAAACATCGCCAGAACACCAAAGAACTTGGCGTCAATGATGCCGCCGGTGATGAAGCTGGCGAATTGAACAACCCAGACCTCGCCGGTAAAGGCACGCAGGATCGCGTAGAACGGCAAGAAGTACCATTCGGGCACGATATGTGCCGGTGTTACCAGCGGGTTGGCTTCGATGTAGTTATCCGGGTGGCCCAGATAGTTCGGCATGAAACCAACGATTGCCCAGAACACAACAAGGATGACCGCCAGTGCGAACAGGTCCTTGATCACGAAGTAAGGCCAGAAGGGCAGCGTGTCTTTCTCGGCCTCGGCTTTCGAACCGCGGCGAACCTCAACACCTGTCGGGTTGTTGTTGCCGGTGGTGTGGAAAGCCCAGACATGCACGATGACCAGCGCCGCAATTACAAAGGGCAGCAGGTAGTGCAGCGAGAAGAAGCGGTTCAGCGTGGCGTTGTCCACAGCCGGTCCGCCCAGCAGCCAAGTCTGGATCGCGTCACCCACAAACGGGATCGCACCAAACAGGCCGGTGATCACGGTCGCACCCCAGAAGGACATCTGACCCCAGGGCAGAACATAGCCCATAAAGGCAGTGCCCATCATACAGAGATAGATCAGCATCCCAATGATCCACGTAACCTCGCGCGGGGCTTTGTACGAGCCATAGAACAGGCCACGGAAGATGTGGATGTATACCGCGACAAAGAACAGCGATGCGCCGTTCATGTGCAGATACCGCAGCATATAGCCGCCATTCACGTTGCGCATGATGTGCTCGATGCTGGCAAAGGCCAGATCAACATGCGGAGTGTAGTGCATCACCAGAACGATACCGGTGACAATTTGCAGGACCAGGCAAAACGCCAGGACGATGCCCCAGATCCACCACCAGTTCAGGTTCTTGGGGGTTGGGATCATCAGGGTGTCATAGATCAGGCCGACGATGGGCAGGCGGCTGTTCAGCCACTTCTCGCCACTTGTCTTCGGCTCATAGTGATCGTGGGGAATTCCGGACATCTGGGTCTCCCTTAGCCGAGTTTGATGGTGCTGGCGTCCGTCCACTCAGCGGGCGGAACGGGCAGGTTTTCAGGTGCAGGACCTTTGCGGATACGGCCAGCCATATCGTAATGCGAACCGTGGCAGGGGCAGAACCAGCCGCCAAAGTCACCAGCATCGCCCAGCGGGACACAACCGAGATGAGTACAGACGCCCATCTGGACGATCCAGGCACCTGCGGCTTCGCCTTCCGGCGACGGCATCACGCGGTTTGCATCCGTGGCCGGTGCATCAGCATTCAGATTGAAGTTACGGGCCAGCGGGTCAGGCAGGGCATCCACGCCATCGGCGTCCTGCTTCTGCGCTTCGTCGATTTCGACACCGGTGCGGTGACGGATGAACACGGGTTTGCCCAACCATTTGACGGTCAGCTGGGTTCCGGGCTCGACACCGCTCACATCCACGCGGATCGAGGACAGGGCCTGAACGTCTGCCGAGGGGTTCATTTGGTTGATCAGGGGCCATACGGCTGCACCCGTCGCAACGACACCTGCGCCGCCAGCGACGTAGTAGAGGAAATCTCTGCGGGTGCCTTCGTGGTCTTCTGCGTGGGACACGAGGTTTTCTCCGATTCCGGCGCCCGGCAATACCGGGCAAACATGCATCAGCACCGCATCAAAGCGGCGTCTCATCGCGGCTATCTATCCGGGAGAAATCGGTTCGTCCAGCGGTCATAGGCGCGCACTACGCCGCATCTTGGCATTCATGTCACAACGAAAGGCGTTTTTTTCAAGGGATGGGCCGGATTACCCGTGAAGGTTTGCCCTGCCGCGCGGGTGGTTCACGGAGTGATTCGGATGGCAACCAGGCAACGAAAACACCCTCACAACACAGAACCGAAGACTGTTGATCGGCGAAAATCTGCAAAATTCTGACCTGATTTTGCCACGCAAAAATCCACTTCGATTGAATCTACCTTGGTAAAAATAATGAGTTAAAAATAGATATTTTTCAACACACTAGACGAGTCTCAATTCGATTGCACATTTGGCTGGAATGTCCCAAGGGCCTGTAACAGGACCAACCTTAACGGGATTTTTCCATGCCAAAGCTTTTTACAGCCACTCTAACCTTCGCCCTGACCCTTTCATCGCAATCCATCGCCGCCGGCGATCCGGCAAAGGGAGAAAGCCTCTACAATCGGTGCTCTTCGTGCCATGCAATTATCAAAGATGGCAAAGTTCTGGTCAAAGGCGGCATCACCGGGCCGAATCTCTATGGGGTCGTAGGCCGGGTGGCCGGAACAGAAACCGATTACCTGAACGGAAGCGAACGCCTACCAATCGGGATGTACACTGATGACATGATCCGTGCAGGCCAGGAAGGGCTGGTCTGGACACAGGAAAACATCGTCGAATATTCGCAGGACCCGATTGTTTTCCTGAGGGACTATCTGGATGACGAAACCGCCCGTCCGAACATGAGCGTCAAACTGAAAAAAGGGGCTGAGGATGTCGCCGCTTATCTGGCGACCTTCAGCAACTGACCAGCCCGTCCGCTCACCTAGACCGCATGAGCGCGGCGAGGTGAGTGGTCTCGCTTCCGAACCCGTCTACCGCCACATGATCTGCGGCGGCTAGACGGACATCGTCCGGCTTGTTCTGGTTCAGCTTCCAGGTGCCCTGAATGTCATCTACCTGCAACTTGCAGGGCACAATCATGCGCATCATCTTGTCCAGAGCCTCCGCGCTCATCTTGCTGGCGCTCCAGGGTGGCTTGGGGTTCAACCGGCGCTCATAAAAATCCGACTGACGATCGAGTAAATCGCGCAACGCGTCCTGCGGAAGAAGCGAAAGCGTTCCGGTCAGGTGCACCGCCACATAGTTCCAAGTGGGCACCTGATCCTCAATCCCGTACCAGTCGGGCGAGATATATCCGTCAGGCCCCGATACAGCGATTCGAACCGTGCGCGGTTCGTTCAATGCCCTGACGATCGGATTGGACCGCACCAGATGCAGCGAGGCTTCTGCGCCATCTTCTGACAACAGAAACGGCACATGGCTAAGCAAAGGCCCCTGGTCCGCTGACAAAGCCAGAACACCAAATGCGCGCTCGCGCGCAAAAGCAATATGACGGTCACGATCCTCGGCGCGGAAGGCGGGATTGGGGTGCATGGCGGTCCTCCTGCAAAAGCTCTTGCAGAACCGCGCACCTATTGGCAAGGTGCGCCTCGTTCTCAGGGCGGGGCGGAATTCCCCACCGGCGGTATGCGGGCGATGACCCGTAAGCCCGCGAGCGGCCCCTTTTCGGGGTGTCAGCAGATCTGGTGAGAGGCCAGAGCCGACGGTTACAGTCCGGATGAAAGAGAACGTGCAGTGTGCCGGTAACCCCGCGCGCCTGCTCGTGATCGCCTTGGGTGACGTGTCATGTCGTGCTGGCAGCGAAAAGTGGGAACCGGTTTTCGCAACCGCCAGCAGACCACCAAACCGGAAGGAGATCTTGATGACACACACCCGCTATGCGTTTGTTAAGGCCAGTTGGCATGCCGATATTGTCGACCGTGCACTCGACGGGTTTCTGGAATTGATACCCGCCGATCAGGTGGACGTGTTCGACGTTCCAGGCGCGTTCGAAATGCCCCTGCTGGCCCGCGATCTTGCCCAGACTGGGCGCTATGCAGCTGTTACCTGCGCGGCCTTTGTGGTGGATGGCGGCATCTACCGGCATGATTTCGTGGCGCAAGCTGTGGTCGATGGGCTGATGCGCGCAGGTCTGGATACCTGCGTTCCGGTTCTGTCTGTTTCGCTGACGCCGCACCAGTATCAAGAGACGGACCACCACAATACCATCTACCGCGCGCATTTCGTGGATAAGGGGCGCGAGGCGGCACAGGCGGCGTTGAAAATCACCGCCATGCGGACGCAGCTGTCCTCGGCGGCCTGACCGGAAAGAGTTGGGGTGCTGGCCCCCAACCGCAAATCCGCTTGAGGCTACGGGCCTTGCCCGCTAATCACGATGCTCAGAAGGAGCACGCCTTATGTCGATGAACAGCTTTGGCCATCTTTTCCGCGTCACCACTTGGGGTGAAAGCCACGGGCCCGCCTTGGGTGCCACTGTTGATGGCTGCCCGCCGGGGGTGACCATCGACGCAGAGGTGATCCAGCACTGGCTGGACAAGCGCAAACCAGGACAGAATAAATACACCACCCAGCGGCGCGAGCCCGATCAGGTGAAAATCCTGTCCGGCGTGTTCGAAGGGCAGACGACCGGAACTCCGGTCCAGCTGATGATCGAGAACACCGATCAGCGGTCAAAAGACTACGGCGATATCATGGAAAAGTTCCGCCCGGGCCATGCTGATATCACCTATTGGCAAAAATACGGTATCCGCGATTATCGCGGCGGTGGCCGCAGCTCGGCGCGCGAAACCGCCTCGCGCGTTGCCGCCGGGGGCCTGGCCCGCGAAGCGATCAAGCAGATCGCGCCGAATGTGCAGATCACCGGGTACATGACCCAGATCGGCCCGCATAAGATCGACCGCACGAATTTCGATTGGTCACAGATTGAACAGAACCCATTCTGGACGCCCGATGCGACAGCCGCCGAGGATTGGGCCGCCTATTTAGACGGGTTACGCAAGTCCGGCAATTCAGTCGGGGCAGTGGTTGAGGTCGTCGCGCGTGGTGTCCCTGCCGGGATTGGTGCGCCAGTTTATGCCAAGTTAGACACTGATCTGGCCGCAGCGATGATGTCGATCAACGCTGTCAAAGGTGTTGAGATCGGCGAAGGCATGGCCGCCGCTGAACTGACCGGCGAGGCCAATGCCGATGAGATTTTCATGGGGCAGAATGGCCCGCAATACAGCTCGAACCACGCAGGCGGCATACTGGGCGGGATTTCGACCGGGCAGGATATAGTCGTACGCTTTGCGGTCAAACCGACCTCGTCGATTCTGACCACGCGCAAAACGATCACCAAGTCCGGAGAAGAGACCGAGATCATCACCAAAGGCCGCCATGACCCTTGCGTCGGCATCCGTGCGGTTCCGGTTGGCGAAGCGATGATGGCCTGCGTAATCCTTGACCACCTGCTGTTGCACCGGGGTCAGATCGGCGAGAACCGTGGCCATATCGGCTGAGCTGCGCGCCCGGCTGCGCGGCATCGTCGCGCAGCGCATGACAACAGATCCTGCCCACGATCTGGCGCATCTGGATCGCGTTTGGATCAATGTACAGGCCATCGCGGACACGCAAGCGGATATCCGGGTTCTGCTTGCGGCAAGCTATCTTCATGACCTGGTCAACCTGCCCAAAGATGACCCCGACCGCCACTTGGCCTCACGCCGGTCTGCTGCCAAGTCAGTGCCTATTCTGGAGGAATTGACGTTTTCACGACCCGAGATCGACGCCATCCAGCACGCCATTGCTGCACACAGTTTCTCGGCCGGGATACCGCCAGAAACACCCGAGGCCCGCATCCTACGCGATGCAGATCGGCTTGATGCACTGGGGGCCATCGGCATTGCGCGCAACTTCGCTGTTTCAGGTGATCTAGGTCGCGACCTGTATGATCCCGAGGATGCTTTTGCCACTGCCCGCGATCTGAATGATCAGCAATTCTCGATTGATCACTGGAAGGTCAAACTGTTGAGCCTGCCGGCAGACATGCTGACGCCCACCGGGCGCGAATTGGCACAGGCGCGTGTGGCACGGATGATCCGGTTTCTTGAGGCGTTCAGCGAAGAGATCGGCCAACCCCTGCCCGACACGTGGAAATCTGCCTGATTGGTACAATCCAATCGTTGATCTTTCGCAGTCAAAGGCTCAGGTTCTCGGCCAATGGCACAATCCCTGACTTCCCACCGACCCATGCTTGCAGTGGGCCTGAAACTGGCCGCGTTGGTTCTGTTCACCTCAATGTCTGCACTGGTCAAGGCCCTGTCCGAAGATTTCCCGCCCGGCGAACTGGTGTTTTTCCGGTCGCTCTTCGCCATTCCCGTCATCATTGCCTGGTTGCTTTGGCGCGGAGAGCTGGCGCAGGGCTTTGTGGTCAAAAAGCCGATGGGTCATTTCTGGCGCGGCGTTCTGGGCACTAGCGCCATGGGTTTGACCTTTACGGGTCTCAGCCTGTTGCCACTCCCCGAGGTAACAGCGATAGGCTATGCCACGCCGATCTTCACCCTGATCCTAGCCGCGCTGATTCTGGGCGAGCGCATTCGCATGATCCGCATCGGTGCCGTCGCGCTGGGATTGTTGGGCGTGCTGATTATGGTTTGGCCAAGGCTGGGCACCACCCAGATGGAGATGGCAGCCACAATCGGGGCGCTTTGCGTGCTGGCGGCCACACTCGCCCGTGCCTTTGTTCAGATCCACATCCGGCAGCTGGTCAAGGTGGATCACCCGGCCGCGATCGTGTTCTATTTCTCGATGACCGCTACCCTGCTTTCAGCTCTGACCGCGTTTTGGGGTTGGACCATGCCAACACTTAATCAGGCTCTAATTATGATCATAATGGGGTTGATCGGCGGTGTTGCACAGATTCTGGTCACCTCGTCCTATCGCTTTGGTCAGGCCTCAATGCTGGCGCCTTATGACTATACCACCATGCTGTTTGCCATATTCATCGGCTATATCTGGTTTGATGAGCTGCCGACGCTTGCGATCCTGTTGGGTGCGACGCTGGTGATAGCGGGCAATGTGGTCGTGATCTGGCGCGAACACCAGCTGGGACTGGAACGCGGCAAGGCCCGGTCCCTGACCGATCACAAAGCGTGACTTTACCTTTTTCAATCTTGCCCTAGTTTGGGCCCAACAATCTCAGAGGTGCCCGAATGAGCGACGCGCAGGATCACAAAGAAAAGATGCAGCAGGTGCAGGCCAAGCACCGCAAAAAAGTGTCCGAGGCCGTCGACCCGGGCCGTGGTCTGGTGCTGATCAATACCGGCAAGGGCAAGGGCAAATCCTCGGCCGCGTTTGGTGTCGTGATCCGAGCGCTGGGATGGGGTCAGAAAGTTGCCGTCGTACAGTTCATCAAGGGCAAGTGGAAAACCGGTGAGCGACGGTTCTTTGAAGAGCGCGACTTGGTCACCTGGCACACGATGGGCGAAGGATTTACCTGGGACACTCAGGACCGCGAACGCGATATCGCTGCTGCCAACGCTGCTTTTGACAAGGCGCGGGCACTGATGGAAAGCGGTGAGTATGATCTGGTCGTGCTGGACGAGATCAATATTGCCCTGCGGTATGAATATCTGACGGTGGATCAGGTGATTGGCGGATTGAAGGCGCGGTCCGACAAGACCAGCGTGTTCCTGACCGGCCGCGACGCCCCGCAGGCGCTGCGTGACTATGCTGATCTGGTCACTGAGATGACCGAAGAAAAGCACCCGTTTCAGGCCGGAATCAAAGCTCAGCGCGGCGTGGATTTCTGAGCGCTTTATCAAGGTCACCGCGATAAGCCGCCCGTTGTTTGAACGGGCGGCTTTGTTTTCCGAGTGGGAAGCAAAGGTATCGAGGCGTCAGGGCATGTGCCTGTTCAAGCAAACGCCTCTTGCTCTGGCGCGCTGAGCGAGATGACCGCCACCACCGCCGCGCCGTTCAGCCAGTAGAATATCGCATCCAGACCCTGAAACCCAAACAGGCTGGGTGCCGCCAGAAACACCACCCCGACCAGCAGATCGACGCCTAGGTGGACGCGATAAGGCAATACCTTCCAAATCCCCAGATGATGATCGGTCAATACGGTCAGGACAAATGCTGCAATGCCGGTCACAACCGACAGCCACAGGGCCATCGGATTGGACTGACCCAACCCCAGAACAAACGGCAGCGCCATCAGGGCGATGGCAACCGGGTAATCGAGATAGGCATGAATATTGCGGGTAACGAAACGGAGAGACATTGCATTTTCCTTTCCTAGTTTGAGATGATCTCAAACTAGGACAAGTAGGTCGAACGCTTAATTCTGGATCGTCCATGAAACCTTGCAGATCGTTCAGAATGATGGAGGATCAATGCATGGCTCGATAAGCCGCCGGTGACAGACCGATCTGTTTCTTGAACACGCGGGAAAACGCGGCCTCAGAGGCATACCCCACCTCGGCCGCCGCATCGGAAACGTTCCAGCGGCTTTCGACCAATCCCTGACAGGCAATCTGCATCCGCCAATCGGTGAGGTATTGCATGGGCGTGGCCCCCATCTTTACAGCAAAGAGCTGGGCAAAGGCCGTGCGGGACATAGCGGCCTCTCGGGCCAGGGTCTCAACGCTCCATTCTTCCGCTGGTGCGCGGTGAAACGCGGTCAGCGCGCGTGAAATTCGCGGATCTGCAAATCCTGCCAGGGCCGAGTCACTTGGGCTTTGATACTCAAGATAAGCACGGATGGCCTGCGCGAACAGCACTTCGGACAGTTTCAACGCGATCAGGTCGCCACCGATACGCGCGCCGCTGACCTCGGATCCGATCATGCGCAGGGTGGACTCGAACCAGGCCCCAGCCTCTTCGCCGTAATTCTCGATCAGGATGTAAGGCGGCAACCGATCCAGCAACATATGCCCGGTACCTTGTCGACCCGGAGGGCCGGTGAACGAGAAGTGGCCGCAGATCAGTTGCGTGTCACGACCTTTGTCCTCTCCGCCATAGATCAAAACCCCATCCCCCGTGTAACCCGCATCTTCCAGCACCTGCTCCAGAGGCAAAGCGTCCAACGGCTTGACTTCGTTGCACAGCAACGCATGGGCCGTACCATGGGGAATCAGGATCAGATCACCCTGCTTCAAACGCAGAGTTCCCGCTGTATTAGAGACGAAAACATGAAGCTCACCCCGTTGAACAAAATGAAACCGGGCGACGTTTTCAAAGGCTGGAACCTGAATCCCGAACGGAGGCGTAAAAGAAGTGCGGAAGTAAAACGTCCCGCGCAAGGACAGACGGGTGAGGATATCGCTGAGAAGGTCTAACATTACCGTAACCTACACCCCGCCACGCGTTCGTCCAGTTACCTGTACGATCTGCAATGAATTGCGAATGAACGGCAAAGAAAAACCCCAGCGAAATCGCGGGGGCTCTATCTGTCTCAAATCTGCGATCAGGCGCGGACCAGCGCCTCATAATCTGCGGCGATTTCGCGGGTGAGGTCACCGACCTCGAACGTATAGTCGCCGATCTGGCCCACAGGCGTGACCTCGGCCGCAGTACCGGTCAGCCAGCATTGTTCAAAATCGGCCATCTCTTCGGGTTTGATGCGGCGCTCATGCACCGTGATGCCTTTGTCTTTTAGCATCTGGATCACTGTCTGGCGGGTAATCCCGTTCAAAAAGCAATCGGCCAGCGGGGTATGAACTTCGCCGTCCATCACAAAGAAGACGTTCGCCCCGGTCGCCTCGGCAACATAACCACGCCAGTCCATGAACAGCGCATCCGAGCAGCCCTTGGCCTCGGCCTTATGCTTGGAAATGGTGCATATCATGTAAAGCCCGGCCGCCTTGGCATGGACCGGGATGGTTTCAGGGCTGGGCCGCTTCCATTCCGCGATATCCAGCTTGGCGCCCTGCATCTTGGCGTCGCCGTAATAGGCACCCCAGGGCCAGACCGCTACGGCCATGCGGACCGGGTTCTTGGCCGAGGCCACGCCCATATCCTCACCCGAACCACGCCAAACCAGCGCACGGACATAGGCGTCCTGCAAGCCACTTGCCTTCAGCGCGCCTTCCTTTGCCGCTTCGATCTGGTCGATCGTATAGGGCATCGGCATGTCCAGCGCCTTGGCCGAGGCGACCAGCCGTTCAGAATGCTCCCGACTTTTGAAAATTTTGCCGTTATAGGCCCGCTCGCCCTCAAAGACCGAAGACGCATAGTGCATCGCATGGCTCAGAATGTGGACATTCGCCTCGCGCCAGGGCACAAGTTCTCCATCCATCCAGATGACACCGTCACGATCATCATACCCCGCCATGCGAAACCTCCCTGCCTGGGTTGAATATTCCGATTATTGCGCAATATAGGTCCGAAGTGGACATAAAGTTGCGCAAAAACTGCGATTCGATACCTGTCCGCTCTTGGAATGTCAACAACGCTGACATAAACTCGGACCTGTGTAACGAATGAGGCAGACTATGTCAGATACCCGCCCCGCCCAGGCCTTTGGCGGAGAAAGCCTGTTGTTTCTTACGGATGAACAGCTGCGGCAGGGGATCGAGGCGATGTTTTTTGCCTATCGCGGGTTCACGGCGGACCCGGATCGCATTCTGACACAGCTGGCCTATGGGCGGGCACACCACCGTGCTATCCACTTTATAAATCGCGCACCGGGGACGACCGTCAATAACCTGCTTGCTATTCTTGGGGTGACGAAACAGTCTCTGAACCGGGTCCTTCGGACATTGATTGACGATGGGTTGGTCGAAAGCAGGGTCGGTACAGTGGACAAGCGCGAACGGCACCTGTTTCTGACCGAAGCCGGGAGGGCGCTTGAAACCAGGCTGTCCGAGGCCCAGCGCGTACGGATGCGCGCGGCCTATAAGGACGCAGGCCCAGAAGCGGTGTCTGGGTTTCGCAAAGTGCTTGAAGCAATGATGGATGCTGATATGCGTCATGCCTATACCAAATTGCGGGATACGACCTCATGAGTGATATGGATGCCCATCTGTTGATCGTTGACGATGACGAGCGTATTCGCGATCTGCTCAAGAAATTCCTGATGCGAAACGGGTTTCTGGTGACCGCGGCGCGGGATGCGGCCCATGCACGTCGGGTGCTGTCGGGGCTGGATTTCGACATGATCGTTCTGGATGTGATGATGCCCGGCGAAGATGGTGTCAGCCTGACCAGAGCCCTGCGCGAGACCCACACCACCCCGATCCTGTTGCTGACGGCGCGGGGCGAAACCGAACACCGTATCGCCGGGCTTGAGGCGGGGGCCGATGATTATCTGGCCAAACCGTTCGAGCCCAAAGAGCTTTTGTTGCGGATCAATGCGATCCTGCGCCGGATGCCGGAAACCCCGGCACAGGATGCCGCATCCAAGATTCTGCATCTCGGCCCGATCCGCTATGATGTTGAGCGCGGTGAGATGTGGCGGGGAGAAGAAACGGTCCGCCTAACCGCAACGGAAAGCCAGCTGATGAAGATTTTCTCGGCCCAAGCCGGCGCCCCTATCAGTCGCGCCAAGCTGGTCGAGGATCTGGGCCGTGATAAGGGTCAGGCGCAGGAGCGTGCCGTGGATGTGCAGATCACACGGCTGAGACGCAAGATCGAGCAAGACCCGAAACAACCCCGGTACCTGCAGACCGTGCGCGGGGCCGGGTACATGCTGGCACCGGATTGATTGAGCCGCTGCGTGGCGGTTCTTTGCCTTCGGCGAAGGTATTTTGACCAGATGAACAGGGGATTGTGATGAAAACTGCCCTTTTGACCCATGCGGATTGTCTTGGGCACGTGACACCCGAGGGGCATCCGGAACAAGTCGCGCGACTGGAACATATCCTTCATGCGCTGGATAGGCTGGACCTGGATCGTGTGACCGCGCCGCTTGCAGCCGATGACGACCTGCTGCGTATTCACCCCGAAAGCCATATTCGCGACATCCGCAAAAGTCGCCCGACAGAGGGATTCCGGCAGGTGGACGGCGATACATTCATGTCGCCGGGATCTGTAGATGCGGCCTATAGGGCTGCAGGGGCTGTGGTAAAAGCCGTGGATTTAGTGCTGGGCGGAGAAGCCCCAAATGCGTTCTGTGCCATTCGCCCTCCCGGCCATCACGCCGAGAATGAAACCGCCATGGGGTTCTGCCTGTTCGGCAACGCCGCATTGGGGGTGAAACACGCGTTGGATCATCACGGTCTGCGTCGCGTCGCTGTGGTGGATTTCGATGTGCATCACGGCAATGGCACGCAGGATTTGCTTTGGGATGAGCCGCGCGCGTTGGTGATCACCAGCCAACAGATGCCCTTGTGGCCGGGATCAGGCCGCTCCGACGAGACCGGCGCCTTTGACAACGTCCTGAATATTCCATTGCCCCCCGGAACCGGCGGCGCCAAGATGCGCGCCGCCTATGAAACATTGGCTTTCCCGCGACTGCGCGCCTTCAAACCCGAGCTGATCATAATCTCTGCCGGGTTTGACGCCCATCAGGATGATCCGCTGGCCAATCTGAACTGGGCCACCGAAGATTTCGCCTGGATCACTGCCGAATTGTGCAAGATTGCCGATGAGCATTGCGCGGGACGTATCGTCTCGACTTTGGAGGGCGGGTATGATCTGAAAGCGCTGGCCGAGGCCACCCGTGCCCATGTGGAAGAGTTGATGAAGGCAGCCCGATGACAGATACACCCGTTGACCAGATGACATTCGAACAGGCGATGAAAGAGCTTGAGGCCGTTGTCGGCCAGCTGGAGCGTGGAGATGTGGCGCTGGACCAGTCCATCGCCTTGTATGAACGGGGTGCAGCGCTGAAGAAACGCTGCGAGGATGAACTGAAGCGGGCCGAGGAAAAAGTGGCCGCGATCACCTTGGACGCCGATGGTCAACCGACCGGGACGACGGTTGTCGAAGGCCAGTAAATGTTTCGCGAAAGACTGGTGCAGGATGCGACGCTGATTCAGGGTCATTTTGATCTGGTTCTGGGCGCGCTGGACTATCTGGATGTGACACAGGCGATGGCCTATGCCACGCAAGGCGGCAAAGGTCTGCGCGGGTTTTTGGTGCTGGAAAGCGCGCGGCTGCATGATGTGGATACAGCGCGGGCGATCTGGCCTGCCACGGGGATCGAGGCGTTGCACGCCTATTCTCTGGTGCATGATGACCTGCCCTGCATGGATGACGACGATTTGCGTCGCGGGCGCCCGACAGTTCATGTGAAATGGGATGAGGGCATCGCGGTTTTGGCAGGCGACGCGTTGCAGACGCTGGCATTCGAACTTTGCACCCGTCCCGAAATTGGCCCCGCCGAAATTCGCGCGGAATTGGCCTTGTCTCTGGCGCAGGCAAGCGGAGCGCAGGGCATGGTGCTGGGCCAGGCGCTGGATATCGCGGCGGAATCGGCAGACTCTCCGCTGACGCTGGAAGAAATCACCCATTTGCAGGCAGGAAAAACCGGAGCGCTGATCGAGTGGTCTGCATGCGCCGGCGCGCGTCTGGCCCAAGCTGATCTTGCGCCCTTGCGCCAATATGCCCAATCCCTTGGTCTTGCTTTTCAAATCGCAGATGACATCTTGGATATAGAGGGTAACGCCGAAATTGCGGGCAAGCGCCTTCAGAAGGATGCCGAGGCGGGAAAGGCCACGTTTGTATCTCTGCTGGGCCTCGACGCCGCCAGAACCCGTGCCGCGGAGCTGGTGGAACAGGCCTGCGCCGCGTTGGAAGGCTATGGCGCGTCGGCTGAAACCTTGAAGGACGCCGCCCGCTTCGTTATTGCCCGGGACAGCTAAGCCAGGAACGCGCCATATGTCTGACCGCCCGAACACTCCTCTGCTGGATCTTGTGAACCGCCCGGCCGACCTGCGGCAGTTTTCGGACGCGCAGCTGCATCAGGTGGCGCAGGAATTACGGGCCGAGACGATCTCGGCCGTGTCGGTCACCGGCGGGCATCTGGGTGCGGGTCTGGGCGTGGTGGAACTGACCACCGCGCTGCATGCGGTATTCGATACGCCGCGTGACAAAATCATCTGGGATGTCGGGCACCAGTGCTATCCGCATAAAATCCTGACCGGGCGTCGCGACCGGATCCGTACCCTGCGCCAACCAGGTGGGTTGAGCGGGTTCACCAAGCGCAGCGAAAGCCCCTACGACCCTTTTGGCGCGGCGCATTCCAGCACCTCGATCAGTGCGGCCCTTGGCTTTGCCGTGGCGCGAGATCTGGGTGGCGTGACGCCCGAAGGCCTAGGCGATGCGATTGCGGTAATCGGCGATGGTTCGATGTCGGCGGGTATGGCGTTTGAGGCGATGAACAATGCGGGCCACCTGAAAAAGCGCCTGATCGTTATCCTCAACGACAATGAAATGAGCATCGCACCGCCGGTTGGCGCCCTGTCAAGTTATCTGTCGCGCATTTACGCCGAAGAACCGTTCCACGATCTGAAGGCCGCCGCCAAGGGCGCAGTGTCCTTGTTGCCGGAACCGTTCCGCGAAGGCGCCAAACGCGCCAAGGAAATGCTCAAGGGCATGGCCGTAGGCGGTACTTTATTCGAAGAACTGGGCTTTTCCTATCTCGGCCCGATTGACGGGCACGACATGGATCAGCTGTTGCCGGTGCTGCGCACGGTCAAGGCACGGGCGACCGGCCCGATCCTGATCCATGTGTTGACCAAAAAGGGCAAGGGCTATGCCCCCGCCGAGCAGGCCCGCGACAAGGGTCACGCGACCGCGAAATTCGATGTTGTGACGGGTGAGCAAAAGAAGGCGCCGTCAAACGCACCGTCCTATACTTCGGTCTTCGGCAAGACGCTGGTGGAAGAAGCCGCGCGGGACGATAAGATCGTCGCCGTCACCGCCGCCATGCCCGATGGAACTGGGTTGAACCTGTTTGCCGAACGCTACCCGTCACGTTGTTTCGATGTAGCGATTGCGGAACAGCATGGTGTGACGTTCTCGGCGGCTTTGGCTGCCGGTGGGATGAAGCCGTTCTGCACCATGTATTCGACCTTCCTGCAACGCGGCTATGATCAGGTCGTGCATGATGTGGCCATTCAGCGCCTGCCCGTGCGATTTGCCATCGACCGCGCTGGTCTGGTGGGCGCTGATGGGGCGACCCATGCCGGATCGTTTGACATTGCCTATCTGGCCAACCTACCGGGCATGGTCGTGATGGCCGCCGCAGACGAGGCCGAGCTGATGCATATGGTGGCCACCGCCGTCGCCCACGACGAAGGCCCGATCGCCTTCCGCTATCCCCGCGGTGAAGGCGTGGGCGTGGACCTGCCCGAGCGTGGTGAAGTGCTTAAAATCGGCAAAGGCCGGATAATTCAGAAGGGCGCGCGTGTGGCACTGCTGTCTTTCGGTACGCGCTTGGCCGAGGTACAAAAAGCCGCCGAGGCCTTATCCGCACGCGGCATCACCCCCACCATCGCCGATGCACGTTTCGCCAAACCGCTGGACCGCGACCTGATCCTGAATCTGGCCTCCGATCATGAGGCGCTGATTACCATCGAAGAGGGTGCGATTGGCGGTTTCGGCAGCCATGTGGCGCAGCTACTGGCCGATGAGGGTGTGTTTGATCAGGGCCTTAAATACCGCTCGATGGTGTTTCCGGATATCTTCATTGATCAGGCAAACCCGGCGGATATGTATGCGGTTGCCGGTATGAATGCCGAACAGATCGAGGCCAAGGTCCTGTCTGTTCTGGGTGTGGCCACGATTGGTGAAAAACGCGCCTGAGGGACCATTAAGGTTATCAACTCCAAGGAAGAGCGTGCCTCAAGATAGCTCTTCAGTGAGTGAAGATTGAACTAAACCAACATAAGTAAAAGATATTGCAAGTTTGTGATTTCACACGTGTCGCTTTTGTTTCGCCTTTTTGACTCTTTCTGCATTGCTTACACAGTGCCGGCCAAAAAAACGGGCGCCTCAGCGCCCGTATTAGCTTTTTGTCGATGTTGATCAGTGAACCGTCTCGACCTTGTGGAAATCCAGATCACGGTCTTCGGGCATCCCAGTTATGCTCAGCACCTCTTTGCGTTTGGTGATCAGGATATAAACCACACAGGCCAGATAGAGGCCGACAACAACTGCGCCGATCCACTGGATCTGCAACCACTGGCTTTGGAACAGCAAGGTCAGGACGAACAGCAGCACAACATTGCCCGCCACATAGATCGCTTTACCAAAGCGGGCGACTGTCATGTTCAGGTTGTCCGTATAGAGCCTAATCAACGAATCCAGTGAGTTGATCACGAAGGTCACGCCCACAATCACCATCGCAATGTTGGTGATGCCTGCGGTGCTGATGCCGTTCAGGTGGTAATAGTAGAGAACGGTGAACCAGATCGCCAAGGGTATCGACGGAAAGATCAGCAGAGCAGCCAGTAGCTGCCAGGTCTTCAGCCCACCTACAAAGCGAGATGTGAACTGGCCGATCATGATCGACCAGGCAAACCACCAGAACAGGTAGAAGGCGTGATAATCTGTCAGCGGCAGGACAAACTTGTGCAGGTTGGTGAAATAGGCACCAACATTGCTTCCGGTTTCCACAAAGCCATTCACGCCCATGCCCGCAGCAACCCACATGCCCAGGATCAGTGCCAGGAACAAAAAGGTCGAGCCCACCGACAGGATACGCACGTATTTCAGGTCGGTCGAAGAATAGGCCGCTGCCAGAATGACGACAAACACGATGACATAGAAGGTGGTGACCACTGACTCGCCGTCTCCGACCTCGGGCAGGTAGCCGGGCAGGTAGATCAGGAACAGGCTGGCGGTGAAAGCGCAGGTGCCGATGATGACCACATTGTTGATCAGCTTGACCAGCGGGATTTCAAAGAACTTCACGCGCGGCTCGATGACACAGAAATAGAACGCAGTCAGAAAGTAGAACGCCCAGATCAGAAAGCCCCAGAACCCGAATTCGATCGCCAGTGGGTTGGCAAACGCATAGGCGGGGTCTTCGGCATAGCCGCCGAATTCGGTCAGCGGAAACATGATCAGGCCGACATCCAACCCGGATGTGAACAGGATCGCGATGAAGGTGAACAGATGAACCGGCGTCACGCCGACAATCCGCAGATTCCACCACTTCACCACAAAGAAGGCCACAAGGCCCAACGCCAGCAAGACGCCAAATGATAGTATGTACTCCAATAGCACCGACAATCCTCCCATTAATGTCAGTTCATGACGCTGTTATAGTTTATTGGCTGATCAATCAATAAAAACAGCACTGCTTGCGGCGCGCGCTTATTCGGTCAACAGTGCGCGAAAATCTGAACAGGGGGTCGCGATGGATTTTCGCGCAATGGCCATGGGGCTGACATTTGCGTTTATCTGGTCTTCGGCCTTCACCTCGGCCCGGATCATCGTGGCGGACGCATCGCCGTTGTTTTCCCTGGCTCTGCGGTTTCTGATCTCGGGTTTGATTGGCGTCGTGATTGCACGGGCGATTGGCCAAAGCTGGCGGCTGACGCGGTCACAATGGCATGCAACCATCCTGTTCGGGATATGTCAAAATGCCCTTTATTTGGGCCTAAACTTCTATGCGATGCAAACAATCGAGGCCTCTGTTGCCGCCATCATCGCCTCGACCATGCCATTGCTGGTTGCCTTGGCCAGTTGGCTGTTTATGGGCGACAGATTACGGCCAGTTGGAATTGTAGGCCTGTGTGCCGGGTTCGCCGGTGTTGCTCTGATCATGAGCAGTCGGATCGGCGACGGCGTTGATCTGTTCGGCGTCATGCTTTGTGGCATTGGAGCGCTTGCGCTGACATTTGCCACGCTCGCAGTGCGTGGGGCGACATCGGGCGGGAATTTCATGATGGTGGTTGGCTTACAGATGCTGGTCGGATCGGCCATTCTGTTTGTTGCAGCACCGGTATTCGAAACGATTCATATCCACTTGACGGTGCCGCTGGTCCTGGCCTTCACCTATACAACTCTGTTTCCCGGCCTTCTGGCCACGTTCATCTGGTTCCTGCTGCTGGATCGGATCGGCGCAACCCGGGCGGCCACGTTTCACTTTCTCAACCCGGTCTTTGGTGTCACCATCGCCGCGATCTTGTTGGGGGAAAAACTGGGGCCGCTGGATGCGGTCGGGGTTCTTATCACAACACTGGGCATTCTGGCGGTGCAACTGTCTCGCCAACCCGGCAGAAAACCAGCCTGACCTTGCACAACTGCGCGAGCCCGGCAGAACACCCTTTGCTTTCCGCCAATAATCCCCATCTATTATGCGAACCACCAGAAGTCCGGAGGAGCAATGACCCGTTACACCAAATCCCCTGAGGCCGTCGCCGCATTGTCGCCCGAGGAATTCCACGTCACGCAAAACAGCGGCACCGAACGGCCCGGAACTGGCAAACTGCTGAATAACAAAGAACCCGGCATCTACGTGGATATCGTCTCGGGTGAGCCTTTGTTCGCCTCGGCGCACAAGTACGAATCCGGCTGCGGCTGGCCCAGTTTCACCAAACCAATCGTGCATGAGCATGTTGAAGAACTGCGCGATGCCTCGCTGGGTATGATCCGGACCGAAGTTCGCTCGAAACATGGCGATAGCCATTTGGGGCATGTATTTCCCGACGGCCCCCGCGAACATGGCGGGCTGCGATACTGTATCAACTCAGCCTCATTGCGGTTCGTCCATCGCGATCAGATGGAGGCCGAGGGCTATGGCGAATTCCTGATTCATGTGGAGGAGATCGAATGACCGAACAACGCGCTGTTCTGGCCGGAGGCTGCTTTTGGGGCATGCAGGATCTGATCCGCAAACGCCCAGGCGTTTTCCGCACTCGCGTCGGATATACTGGTGGAGACGTGCCCAACGCCACTTATCGCAACCACGGCACCCATGCCGAGGGAATCGAGATCTTTTACGATCCTACTGTGACCACCTATCGCGATCTGCTTGAGTTTTTCTTTCAGATCCATGACCCGACTACGGTGAACCGGCAAGGGAACGACATGGGGATGAGCTATCGCTCGGCCATTTATTATGTCGATGACGCCCAGAAACAGGTCGCCCTGGACACCATTGCCGATGTGAATGCCAGTGGCATCTGGCCCGGCAAGGTCGTGACCGAGCTGGAACCCGTTGGCGATTTCTGGGAGGCCGAGTCCGAGCATCAGGATTATCTTGAACGCATCCCGAACGGCTATACCTGCCATTTCCCGCGCCCGGATTGGGTTCTGCCCAAACGCGACGCGGCCGAGTAAGGATTAGCCCCGGATCAGGGGCTAGTCAGACGCCACCCGCGGCCTTCCACTGGCCTCGACGGTGATCATTGCCTCAACAAAGACCTCCTGCGCTTCGATGCGGGCGGTGCGGATATCCCGGTCGACGATCACTCGGATATCCTCGGCACCGGCTCCGCGCACTTCTCCTTCCGCCTCATCCCTCAGGATGGATTCCAGCAGCGCCATCGCCTCGTCAGAATCGCTAAAGTCCTGAGGCCCGTCTTCAAGATGCACCCTGTACCGCCCTTCGGATGGCGCGGTGACGGTCCCGGCCCGGCGCAGTGTCAGCCTGCCAACCACAGCTCCAATCGCATTGGCCACGCCCGTGTGTTCCGGCAGAATCATGCGGCATCGCAATCTTTCCCCGACTGCGGGGTAATAGCTGGGGGCCGACGCCCCAAGACCGATCACATCCACATTCAGTGCCGCGTCCAGCGCCACCAAACCGCGATGCCCGGCCAGACCTTTCCGCGTCAAAACATGCCGGGCCAGATCGGGTGCCAGAACGCCGAAATCCTCGGCTTCTTCTGAAAAAGCGGTCTCTAACAAGGTCAAAGAGGTCTGTTCGGTCAGCTGATCAACGATCATCTGCGCCAACAGATCCGGTGTTGCAGCCAGCATATCACCGGTGCCAATCCGTTTTCGCGCCACCAGTTCCAGCGCTTTGCGTGCAGCCTCTGCGTCCCAGGCATCCAAACGGCCCAGAACATGGCTGGCATCCGAAGGTGTCACGCCGGATACCTGAACGATTCCACGATCCATCAAACGAGTAAGTGCGCCTGTCTCCATCCGCGTTTTAAGCAAATCGGACAGCGGCAGGACCTTCTGCCCCAAGCGATCCACCAGGGCGGTTTCCCTTGCCCCCAGACCTTCGGCATGAACACCCGGTACCAGACGTGCGAACCGGGTGTCATGTTCACCCACGGTTGGGGCCCGCAACTGCGCATCCAAGGCCGTGTGAACCTCGTCGGGCGCTTCTGACGCGATCAGAGATACGGGCAAAACACGGCGCGGTCCCAGGAAGATGCCCCCGCCCAGCCCTTCGGTTACAACATGTACCTGACTGTCCCCGCCCAACCCGTGGGTCCGCATTGCGACGGCCTCCACCATGGTGCGAAAGCCGCCAACCCTGGCACCTTCGGGATCAATGGCGGGCTTGCCATCCCGGATCAAGGCGACATCGGTCGTGGTACCACCGATATCTGATACCAGCGCGTTCTCGGCTCCCGTTAGCCAGCGCGCCCCGACGATCGAGGCCGCAGGGCCGCTCAAAATCGTTTCAATCGGTCGATCCCGCGCCTGTTCGGCGCTCATCAACGCTCCGTCGCCTCGAACCACCATCATTGGCGCTGAAATTCCTAGCGTCACAAGCTGATCCTGTGCCCGTCCGATCAAGCGGTCGATCATGCCAATCAACCGTGCATTCAGCACCGCAGTCACCGCACGTTTTGGGCCATTCAACTTGGCCGACAGATGGTGCGAACATGTCACCGGCGCACCCGTCCGATCAGTAATAATGCGGGCGACCTCAAGTTCATGCGCCGGGTTTCTGGTGGCGAACTGACCGGCCACCGCGAAGCCGGAGATACCAGAATTAGAGTCTAAAAAGGCTTCTACCGCCTGAACATCCAATGGCCTGGCCTCTGTTCCCGCATGCGTGTGACCGCCCGCCACAACCAAAGCTGGATCCCCTTTCAAAGCATCCCGCAGACCATGCTTTTCCAGATCACTCTCCCTGAACCCGATATAGATCAGAGCAACCCGGCCACCCTGCCCTTCGACCAGCGCATTCGTGGCCAATGTCGTTGACAGCGACGCCATTGAGATCTGCTCCGGTGACACCTGAGCCTGCGTCAGAACCGCAGAAATCGCCTTGCCAACGCCAATCGCCAGATCAGCTCGTGTTGTCAGAGATTTGGCTGAAGCAATCACCTCAGTCTCATCCCGGACCAGCACCGCATCCGTATAGGTTCCGCCTGTATCAACCCCCAAAGCCAGCGCCATCGGGTTCTCCTTCCTGTTCGCTGTGATTGGGTTTAGCGGTTTGCACCGACACGTCCAGCCTGTTTGCGGCACCTAGGACAGTTGTTTGACCGCCCAGCGCGCGGCATCTGCCACGGCTGAATCCGGATCCTCTGTCAAATCCTGTGCAATCGGTATCAACCCCTGCAGGCCTGAGTTGCCAATGGCGTACAGCACATTTCGCACAAACCGGTCCCGTCCAATCCGCTTAATTGGAGAGCCCGAGAATTTCGTTCGAAATTCCGGATCGTCCAGGCCAGCCAATTCTGCCAGCCGAGGAGCCTTCAGATCCTCACGCGCTGCATAGCGCATGTCACTGGCCGTGACTGCGAATTTGTTCCAGGGGCAGGCGGCAAGGCAATCATCGCAACCATAGATCCGATTGCCGAGTTTCGCGCGCAGGTCTTCATCAACCGGACCCTTGTGTTCGATTGTCAGGTAAGAAATGCAGCGCCGCGCGTCCAACTGATAAGGCGCCGGGAATGCGTCTGTCGGACAGGCGGCCAAACAGGCCCGGCAGGATCCACAGTGATCCACCTCTGCTTGATCCGAAGGTAGGTCCAGAGTTGTAAAAACAGACCCTATAAAGGCCCAATTTCCCCAATCGCGACTTACAAGATTGGTGTGCTTACCCTGCCATCCCAACCCCGCAGCATGACCCAAGGCCTTTTCCGGAACCGGGGCGGTATCGACAAAGACCTTCACCTCGCCACCAGCCTCGGCTATCAACCAGCGGGCTAACCTTTTGAGCCGCTTCTTGACCAGGTCGTGATAGTCCTTGTTCTGCGCATAGACTGAGATCGCCCCCTTCTCGGGGTGATCCAGAATCTCGGTTGGATCATGTTCGGGCGCATAGCTTTCTGCCAACATGATCACCGATTTCGCCTCGGGCCAGAGCGCTGCCGGATCGCCTCGCCAATGGGTCCGCTCGGCCATCCATCCCATTTGCCCGTGATATTCGGCCTGCAGGAACGCCTCCAGCCGAGCGGGCACTTCGGGGACATCCCACGGGCGACAAATGCGACAAGACACAAAGCCCTCGCTCAGCGCCTGTGCCACCAGCCTATCCTTTATACCCGATCCGCTCTTCATCTGGCCCTAAATACCTTCGGGAGGAATCGCGCCCCAAGGCGCGATGGGGGGCAGACAGCCCCCCTTGTGCGACCCTATCAGAAATCCAGATCTGCGTAATGGGTGGGCGGCCTGAACCCAGGAACCTGATCCGCCAGGATCGACCGGAAAGCAGGTCTGGATTTGATCTTGGCGTACCAGTCTTTAACCGCCTGAGACCGATTCCAATCCACGTCTGAGATATAATCCAGCGTCGATAGATGCGCCGCAGCCGCAAAATCGGCCAATGTCATCTGATCCCCGGCCAGCCAACGGCGGTGATCCAGCAACCAGGCCATGTAATCCAGATGATACTTGATGGCCTTGGCACCTTGCTTGACATTTTTGCTGTCAGGATAGCCCTGACCGGTAACTTTCTTGTTCACGCGCTCATAAACCAGTTTGGATGTCACCTCGTGATGGAACTTGTCATCAAACCAGGCCACCAGCCGACGCACTTCGTATCGTGCCTCCGGCGTTTGGGGCATCAGCGCAGGATCGGGCCGGGTTTCTTCGATATATTCGCAAATCGCGTTGCTTTCGGACATGATCTTTCCGTCCAGACGAAGAACCGGGACTTTTCCGGCCGGGTTGCGCCGCAGGAAATCCGGGTCTTTCTCCCAGTATTTCTCCTCGACCAGCTCAACCTCAATCTTCTTTTCCGCCAGTGACAGGCGCACCTTGCGGCAGAAGGGGGACAAGGGAACATGAAACAAACGCGCCATGGGCTTCCAATCGAACCAGTGAATACACTCAAGCTTTAGCCTTGCAGGGCCTTGGGTTTCAATCCTCGAAACAATCCGCGCGACCATCTGCGCGAATGGTGGCCGCCCCATCGAGGATCGAGCCAGCCCGTCTGCGTGTGCGGACCGACGGATCCCGAACGGACCTGTTTTTGGGAGAAGGCAGGATTGCGGCAATACGTGCGGCCTGAACTGGCGACAGCTGGGCCGCGGTCACATTGAAGTTGCGCTGGGCTGCGGCCTCAACGCCAAACACACCTTCGCCAGTCTCGGCAACGTTCAAATAGACCTCGAGAATGCGCTGCTTGCTCCAGAAAATCTCGACCACGGGGGTGAGAGATGTCTCAAGCGCCTTACGCACCCAACTGCGTCCCTGCCACAGGAACACATTCTTCACCACTTGCTGCGTGATGGTTGAGGCGCCACGTGTACCGCCTTCCTCCAAAGCATCGCGAATGGCATCGACATCAAACCCCCAGTGCAGGCAGAAATTGGCATCCTCAGCCGCCACCACGGATCGCGCCATGACGGGCGAGATCTGTTCAATCGGCACCCAATCGCGCTGAACTTTGCCCAGCCGCCGCCATTCAGACCAGATCGTATGGGTTACCGGGGGATTCACCACAGAAAAAAGCACCACAAGCGCCACAACAAACGCAACCAGACCCAATACTGCGCGGGTCACCCAGCGGCGAATCCGCGATTGTGTCTGGTTCTTTGCCTTCGACGCCTTGCTTTTCTTACTGCTCGATTTGCGCGCTGCTTTCTTTGCCATATTGTTGCTATACGACGCGGCGACGATGTTTGGAACGGATTAAATCGCCAAAGCGCGCGCCTCGCGCGGGCGTATCACGGGGCGGGCGGTTTCTGGCAGGACCGCGTCGCGGGTCTGCAATTCGGGAAACAGGGCCAGAACTTCAGCCTTTGTCTCGGCGTCAGACTGAGAGAGCGCGTGCCCCGGGTAATAACTTTCGCTTTTGGCCCCATTTGCAATGACGATCTCATGGCGCGAAAAGAGAAGATGAATATAGTCGATCTGACCACCCTCAACACGCGTAACAGAATCCCCGTTGACCAGGCAATGCGCTGCGATCAGCACTTCGGAATGGCCGAACAAATACGGCGCCCGCCAGTCCGAGACCAGCATCCGGTGCTGTGGCGACACGATCAAAGGCTGTTCCAGCCCTAGCACGCCAGCCTCAAACCGAATGGGCGCCAGCTTGCCTTCGGCCTCAACCGTGGTCCGCCCCACCCAAAGCAGCGGCTGCGCACCGTTGTCCGATGTGATGACCATATCGCCGGGCTTCAGATCTTCGACTGAGCAAGCGCCGTCAGGCGTTTCGATCAGCGTTCCGGGGGTGAAACAGGGCGGGCCAAGATTGCCAACATCTAGCGGCCCCTGCGTGTTGACAAATGTTGATGAGACAAACGTGCCCGGTTGCAGAACCTGCCCGTCTGTTGGTGTAAAGACACGGGTTCCGTCAGCAAGATAGAAGGTCGTGCCGGTATAGGTGACATTGCCAACGCCTGTCACGTTAATCGTAACAACATCACCCGGCCACGACGAAGTTACATCCTGGCCGTTTACCGTATCCCCGCTGGGCGCGTCGATCTCGCCATCGTCATCCACATCGGTGAGGTTGAATTTATCAACAACTACCGATGTACCGCCCGGTGGCGGATTCGCGGGGTCAAACGAATAAAACTGATCAAGATAGGTGGTTGGCATCTAACAGACTCCTACGCATTCGCACGACTGCACAGCAGCCTAACCGCAACTTCCGAACAAAAAGTGACGAAATCTAGGCTTATTGGGCCCGTTTCGACAAGCAAACGACCACCTAGGACCAATAAAAGAAAACCCCACGTGGTTTAAAAGACACGCGGGGTTGCCATTTTCATTGGCCCTCAGATTACTCTGCAGGAACAGCTGTTGCCTCGACCGCCAACGGATGGCTGAGCTTGTTCAGCATCTCTTTCGGGCAGACCTGGATAAAGTTCGCCTTCTCGACCTCCCAGTGCTGCAGGATATCCGCAGCCTTGCGGCTAATGGTTTCGGCCTGATGGGTTTCGATCAGCGATTTCAGCTGGTCTTCCCAATGGCCAATGGTCACGGGGCATGTCACCAGCGTTTCCATATTCATCAGCGCCTGCGCCTTGCCGTCGGGGTCGTACAGGTAAGCCATGCCGCCTGTCATGCCCGCTCCGAAATTGGCGCCGATACTGCCCAGGATCACGGCGACCCCGCCGGTCATGTATTCGCACCCGTTCGAGCCGCAGCCTTCGATCACCACCTTGGCGCCTGAATTGCGCACAGCGAACCGTTCCCCGGCGCGGCCTGCTGCAAACAGATACCCGTCCGTGGCCCCATACAGAACCGTGTTGCCAATGATGGTGTTGTCATCCGCCTTCAGCGGGCTGACCTGCGGTGGACGCACAACAATCATACCACCAGACAAGCCCTTTCCGACATAGTCATTGGCATCACCCGAAACTTCAAGCTTGAGTCCCGGCGCTGCAAACGCTCCCAGCGACTGACCGGCAGAGCCCTGCAGCTTCACGTGCAGGTGATCCGACTGGAACGTGTTCCGCATCCCGAAATTTTGCACGATATGGCTGGAAACCCGCGTCCCAACGGTTCGGTGCGTGTTTTGCACTGCGTAAGACAGCTGCATTTTCTCGCCGTCTTTCAGGAACCGGGCGGCATCGCGCACGATTTCCGCATCCAGCGTATCGGGCACCGCGTTCCGGTCTCTGTCGCGATTATAGACGATGTTATGGGCACCATCGACGGTGATCAGCAGCGGGTTGAGGTCCAGATCATCCAGATGCGCCGACCCTCGGCTGACCTGCGCTAGCAGATCTGCCCGACCGATGATCTCGTCAATCGAGCGCGCACCCAGGCTGGCCAGCAGCTCGCGCACTTCTTGCGCGTAGAAGGTGATCAGGTTGACGACCTTATCGGCATTACCGGTGAATTTGGCGCGCAGGCTTTCGTCCTGAGTACACACGCCAACTGGGCAAGTGTTGGACTGGCACTGACGCACCATGATACAGCCCATCGCGATAAGGGCGGCAGTGCCTATACCGTATTCCTCGGCCCCCATCATCGCGGCCATGACGATGTCACGACCGGTACGCAAGCCGCCATCGGTTCGCAGGGTCACGCGATCCCGCAGGTTGTTCATCGCCAGAACCTGATGCGCCTCGGTCAGGCCCATCTCCCACGGCAGACCAGCATATTTGATGGATGTCGCAGGCGACGCGCCGGTGCCGCCATTGTGACCCGAAATAAGGATAATGTCCGCTTTTGCCTTGGCTACACCTGCAGCAATCGTGCCAACACCCGAGGACGCCACCAGCTTGACCGTCACCTTACAGCGCGGGTTGATCTGTTTCAGATCATAGATCAACTGCGCCAGATCCTCGATCGAATAGATATCGTGGTGCGGCGGCGGTGAGATCAGTGTTACACCCTTGGTCGAATGGCGCAGGCGCGCAATCAGGTCGGTGACCTTCATGCCAGGCAACTGCCCGCCCTCACCGGGTTTGGCACCCTGGGCAACCTTGATTTCCAGCTCTTCGCACTGGTTCAGGTATTCGGCGGTTACACCGAACCGGCCCGAAGCCACCTGTTTGATCTTGGCCGAGGGGTTGTCACCATTGGGTTCCGGCACGAAATGCGCCGGATCTTCGCCGCCCTCGCCGCTGTCGGATTTCGCCCCGATCCGGTTCATCGCAACGTTCAGCGTCTTGTGCGCCTCGGGCGACAGCGCCCCCAGCGACATGCCCGGCGTCACGAACCGTTTGCGGATCGAGGTGATAGATTCCACCTCTTCAATCGGGATCGGCTTGCTCAGCGGTTTGAAATCCATCAGGTCGCGCAGATGGATCGGCGGGTTCGATTGCATCTTGGCCGAATACTGCTTCCACAGCTCGTAAGACGCCTTGTTGCAGGCCATCTGCAGCATATGCATCGAGGTCGCTTCCCACGCATGGGTCTCGCCTGATTTACGGGCCTTATAGAAACCACCGATCGGCAGAACATCCAGACCGCTTTCCCAGCCCTTGGCATGGATCTCTTCGGCCTTGGATTGAATGCCGGTAACACCGATGCCGGAAATCCGGCTGGTCATACCGGGAAAAAACTCGGCGACCATGGCTCGGCTGAGGCCCACAGCCTCAAAGTTCAATCCGCCACGATAGGATGAGATCACCGAAATCCCCATCTTGGCCATGATTTTCAGCAAGCCCTGGTCAATCGCCTCGCGGTACCGCGCGACATTTTCGGTCAGGCTGCCATCCAGCAACCCGCGATCAATACGATCGGCCAGAGAATCTTCGGCCAGATAGGCGTTGACCACAGTGGCCCCGCACCCGATCAGAACGGCGAAGTAATGCGGATCAACGCATTCCGCCGACCGCACGTTCAGCGAGCAGAATGTGCGCAGACCCTTGCGGGTCAGATGCGAATGCACCGCGCTTGTTGCCAGGATCATTGGCATCGCCACGCGACCCAGACCTGAATTCATATCGGACAACACCAAATGCCCCGCGCCCGAGCGCACGGCCTCTTCGGCTTCGGCTCTAATACGGGCCAAAGCTGCGCCCAGCGCCCCTTGTCCGGCTTCAAAGCTACAGTCGATTTCTGCCAATGGGGCATTGAAGTTTTCTGCCAGTGCTTCCCATTGGGCATTGCCCACAAACGGGCTTTCCAGCACGATAATTTCGGTCTGGCTGCTGTCTTCATCCAGCACGTTTTTCAGGTTTCCGAACCGGGTTTTCAGCGACATCACACGATATTCGCGCAACGAGTCGATGGGAGGGTTGGTCACCTGGCTGAAGTTCTGGCGGAAAAAATGGCTGAGCGGACGGTACTGTTTCGACAGAACAGCCGATGGCGTGTCATCCCCCATCGAAGCCAGTGCCTCTTTGCCATCTTCGGCCATTGGCGCCAGAATCTGCTCCAGTTCCTCGATCGAATATCCGGCCGCGATCTGACGCTTGCGCAGCTCCTCGCCCGCATAGATCGGCGCTTCGGTGATGCCAGCCAGAGACTCGTCCAGATCGTTGATCTTGCCGACCCAATCGCCGAATGGCAGTGCGCGGGCCAGCTTGTTCTTGATCTGCGAATCGCGATACAGCTTGCCCTTTTTCATATCCACGGCCAGCATTTGGCCCGGGCCCAACGCGCCCTTTTCGGTCACGCTGGCCTCATCAATCGGGACCATCCCGGCCTCGGAGCCTGCAATCACAAGACCATCGCCAGTGACCACATAACGCATCGGACGCAATCCATTCCGGTCAAGACCGGCACAGACCCAGCGGCCATCGGTCATGGCCAACGCGGCAGGGCCATCCCAGGGTTCCATCACCGAGTTGCAGTAAGAATACATGTCGCGCCAGGCCTGCGGCAGTTCCACCGCTTGCTTGGACCAGCTTTCGGGCACCAGCATGGTTTTCGCCATCGGGGCCGAGCGGCCTGCGCGTACAAGAACTTCGAATACAGAGTCTAATGCGGCAGAATCCGACGATCCACCAGCGATGATCGGTTTGATATCCTCGGCGTAATCGCCAAAGGTGCCGCTGGCCATGCGGATTTCATGGCTTTTCATCCAGTTGACGTTGCCCCTGAGAGTGTTGATCTCACCGTTATGGGCCAGCATGCGGAACGGCTGGGCGAGCCACCATTGCGGGAAAGTGTTGGTCGAATAGCGCTGGTGATAGATGGCAAAGGCGGATTCGAACCGTTCATCCATCAGATCGGGGTAGAAAACCGCAACCTGCTCGGCCAGCATCATGCCCTTGTAGATGATTGACCGGCAGGACAGTGACGCCAGATACAGCCCGGAAATCCCGGCCGCTGCGGCAGCCTTTTCAATGCGGCGACGGATGACATAAAGCTCACGCTCGAATGTCTCTTCGTCCACGCCTTTGGAATTCGAGATCAGGATCTGCTCAATCTCGGGCCGTGTCGCGTTGGCCTTTTCGCCGAGGCAGGTGACATCAACCGGAACGTGGCGCCAGCCATAGATATAATAACCCATGCGCAGCACTTCGGATTCCACGATGGTCCGGCACTGTTCCTGCGCACCGAAATCGGTGCGGGGCAGAAAGACCTGACCAACCGCGATCAGCTGATCCAATTTGGGCTCGTGCCCGGTGCGACGGATCTGGTCATAGAAGAAAGGAACCGGGATCTGCACATGGATACCCGCGCCGTCGCCGGTCTTGCCATCCGCATCTACCGCGCCGCGGTGCCAGATCGCCTTGAGCGCGGCGATGCCAGCATCCACAACCTTGCGCGACGGCTTGCCATCGACTGAAACCACAAGACCCACACCGCAGGACGAATGCTCTTCTTCCTCGGAATAGAGACCGTTTTCGGCCATGAACTGACGTTTGGCTTCTTCGGCCCGCACCCAATCGGCATCATATTTGGTCATTGGCTGTCTCCTTCTTCCGGCAGGGCGTACATGGCTTCGACCTCAGCTTTGGTCATCTGCTTGCGCTCGCCTGCGAACGCGTACCCGTCGGGTTTTTTGTCGATATAAAGTTCCAGTTGCAGCGGGTTGTCCGTGTCGTCGAACAGGCCTGCTGCCATTTGGGTATGGCCGTGCATCTGACCTGGCAGGGTAATCCGGTACCAAAGCGCCGATCCGCAATCGGCACAAAACGCGCGTTCCGCCCAGTCCGAGGACGTGAAGGTCTTGACCGGTCCAAGCGCGGCATAGCCTTCTTGCGCGGGAAACGTTATCAGCATCGAGCTAGTCCAGCGGCGACACTGGTCGCAATGGCACGCGCCCAACGAATCTTTCGCCGGGGTGGCAGTCACTGTGACCGCGCCGCACATACATTGGCCTTGCAATTCGGGCATCTCTGTCCCTCCTGTCGCGGGGCTTATTCGGCTGCAACCGCAGCCGTGTTGTTGAAACGGTCAAGGATCGCGTCGGCGCAGTCGCGCCCATCGCGGATCGCCCAGACCACCAGCGAGGCACCGCGCACGATGTCACCGATGGCATAAACCCCGTCCATCTCGGTCTCGCCGGTCTCGAACGCTGCTTTTACAGTGCCCCAGCGAGTCACGGGCAGGTCAGGCTGGCCAAACAGGGTGGGCAGGTCTTCGGGCTCGAACCCCAGCGCCTTGATCACCAGATCAGCGTCTTCGACATAGTCCTCGCCTTCGATCAACTCGGGGGCCTGACGGCCGGTGGCATCGGGCTGACCCAGACGCATCTTCTGGACCATAACGCCGGAAACCTGATCATCGCCGGTAAAGCCCTTTGGTGCGCTTAGCCATTCGAATACGACGCCTTCTTCCTCGGCATTCTGCGTTTCGCGCTGCGATCCGGGCATGTTCGCGCGGTCGCGTCGATACAGGCATTTGACCGAGGTCGCACCCTGACGGATCGAAGTCCGTACGCAATCCATCGCGGTATCACCGCCACCGATCACGACAACTTTTTTGCCTTCGGCATTCAAACGGCCATTGTCGAAATCTTCGACCTCATCGCCAAAGCTTTTGCGGTTCGAGGCTGTCAGGAAGTCGATGGCCTTTTCAATACCCGTCAAACCGCTGCCAGGCATGGACAGGTCGCGCGACTTGTAAACGCCGGTTGCGATGATAATCGCATCATGTTTGGAACGGATTTCCGCGAATTTGGCGGCGTCCACGTCGCAATTCAGAACAAACTCAACCCCGCCATCAGCCAACAGGTCATTGCGGCGCTGAACAACGTCTTTTTCCAGCTTAAAGCCCGGAATTCCATACATCAGCAGTCCGCCTGCCCGGTCATGGCGATCATACACGGAGACCTGAATACCCGCACGGCGCAGCATGTCCGCCGCTGCCAGTCCACCAGGGCCGCCGCCGATGATGCCGACGCTTTCGCGGCGCTCAGCACCCGGTACGACCGGCTTGACCCACCCCTTTTCCCAGGCTGTGTCGGTGATATATTTCTCGATCGAGCCAATGGTAACAGTGCCGTGCCCGGATTGTTCGATCACGCAATTCCCTTCACACAGGCGGTCCTGTGGGCAGATGCGCCCACAAATCTCGGGGAAGGTGTTGGTGGCCTGACTGGTGTGATAGGCCTCTTCCAGACGGCCCGTTGCGGTCAAGTTCAGCCAGTCGGGGATGTTGTTGTGCAGCGGGCAATGCGACTGACAATAAGGCACACCGCATTGGCTGCAGCGGCTGGCCTGTTCTTCAGCTTTGGCAGCAGCGAATTCGGCATAGATTTCGTCAAAGTCTTCCGTACGGGCATCTGCGGCCCGTTTTTCCGGCATTACTCGGTCGATCTGCACAAATTTCAGCATCGGTTGCTTGGCCACGGGTCAGACTCCATGAATTGGCTTGGTCGCGCCTCTTTAAAAGATGCGTAGGGGGATTAAAAGTCAAGTGTGCTGACCTTTTTTCAAAAACTTTGCTGGATTCCACCGATGACCGGTGAGAAATACAGGATATTAGTTCCGATTCGGACCTATTTGCATCCTTTTCTTTTCCTTACCGCGCTTATACGCAGGGATCACAAAGAACACGTGGCGGCAGCACGGGCAGGTAAATGAGTCTTTTTCAGTTGATTCTTGCAGCAGTCATTCAGGGAATTACCGAATTTCTGCCGATCTCATCTTCGGGTCATCTGATACTTTTACCCAGCCTGACCGGTATGGACGATCAGGGGTTGGCCATCGATGTCGCTGTGCATGTGGGCACTCTGGGCGCCGTAATTCTGTATTTCTGGTCTGATGTGAAAATGGCGATTTCCGGACTGCCGCAGGCTCTTTTGGGGCGCACCGATACTCCACAAGCCCGATTGGCCCTGGGGCTGATTCTGGCCACGATCCCAACCGTCATTGTCGGAGCGATCCTGTTCAAAACCGGGCTCAGCCAGTCTCTGCGCTCAATGACGGTCATCGGCTGGACGATGCTGGGGTTCGGCATATTGCTCTACTGGATGGACCAGAAAGGGCCGCAAAGCAAAGAAACCTCTGACTGGGGCCTGCGCGATGCGATGATCATGGGCCTGTGGCAAGTCCTGGCGCTGATCCCCGGAACATCCCGGTCCGGGATCACGATCACCGGGGCGCGCCAGCTTGGATACAGCCGCGAGGACGGTGCACGCATCGCGATGTTGATGTCCATACCCACGATTCTGGCATCCGGAGCGCTGCTGTCCACAGAGGTCATCCGCCAGGCAAATGCCCAACTGGCGTTCGACAGTGCTGTTGCTGCGTTCTTTGCGTTTCTGTCCGCGCTGCTTGCCTTGTCGCTAATGATGCGTCTGTTGCGCAGCGTCAGCTTTACGCCATACGTGATCTACCGCGTAGTAGTGGGCGCAATCCTTCTGGTCATCGCCTACAGCTGATCAGGTCCGCATATTGCTGGCCGAGTTCTGTATGTCATCATACTGACCCGAGGGGCGGAACTTCCACAGATAATCCGGCAGGACCGATTCCAGCGTCGCCGGCTCGATCCCCAGATCGGCAAAGCCAAGCGCGCTATCTGAGACAACATTGTCGTGACGCAGATTCTTGAGCTGATCACGCGTCAGGATATTGTTCGGAAACAACTGAAAGCTCGCAAATTTCATTATGTCCAGCATTCCCGCCATGATCCGGGCCACCCAAAAGGGAATCCCAAGGATAATCCGGTGGCGGTTGATCACATCCAGCATTTGCTGCATCAACGCACGGAAGGTTTTCACTTCGGGTCCGCCCAATTCGTAGACACCCCCGCTGGCCTGCCCCAGCACGCCCTGCACCGCAGCCTTGGCGACATCATCCACATAGACCGGCTGAAATTGCGTCTGGGCCCCGACCAGCGGCAGAAATGGCCCCACCCGGGTCATCGCAGCGAAACGGTTGAAGAACTGATCCTCGGTTCCGAAAATCACCGAAGGGCGCAGGATCATTGCACCCGGCATATGCGCCAGAACACCGGCCTCGCCCCGCGCTTTGGTACGAGAATATTCGCTCCCCGCCTCGGCATTAGCACCAATGGCCGAGATATGGACCATACGGTTTACACCTTCAGCGGCTGCTAGACGCGCAACGCGTTCAGCCCCTTCGGTTTGAACGGTATCGAATTCATTCCGGCCAATCTCGTTCAACACACCAACACAGTTCACCACCGCATCAGCCCCCCGCATCGCCAAAGCAACCGAAGCGTCATCGCGGATGTTACACAGGACAGGTTCGACTTGCCCCACCGCACCGTAGGGTCTAACAAACATCGCTTCGTTCGGACGGCGCACCGCAACCCGAACGCGCCAGCCTTCATTCGCCAGACGTCGCGCAATATACCGGCCGACAAATCCGGATCCGCCATAAATCGTGACCAGTTTGGACATTTGAGGGCTCCTGCTATTGGGTCCTGATCCGATCTACCGCCCAATGCCCTTTCAAACAAGGCGCAATAACGCCGCGCAGCCACGAAAAAGCAACGCGGCACAGACGGTTGAAAGCAGTGGTTAAAAAACTTTCAAAAAACTTTCCGAATCCGGTTGACGCCTTCCGCCAGTAGGCTTAAACGCCCCTCCACGACACCTGCCCAGGTGGCGGAATTGGTAGACGCGCTAGCTTCAGGTGCTAGTGTCCGTATGGACGTGGAGGTTCGAGTCCTCTCCTGGGCACCAAATATCCATAATATTATTATATTTTTCAATCACTTAAGGCGGGTATCTGTATTTCTATCCACCTTATAGCCCACCTTTGAGCGTATGGTGTTATTCCAGCTTTCCGACTTGAAGGGCGGGAAGAAGACGTTCGCTGCATGTGCGATAACAACTCCCGCAATCCGTGAAAGCGGTCATTTACAGTCGGGAGTGCGATACCCGCCCGATCCAGGTATGGATGAAATCCTTTGTGGCGCGCGGTCAGAGTGGCCTGGCAAGGTCACCAATATCCCAGAAAAGCCCGGCCATTGCCCGCAATGCATCACGCGACACCGACTTCAACACGTGTTCGTTGGGCGCGTGCTGCGAACAGCCACGATAGGAATGAGGCACCCAAACCGTTGGGAGGCCGAGCACATCGGAAAAGACCTCATTGGGTAGGGAACCGGCGAGATTTGGCAGAATATGTGGCTGCTTTCCGGAGGTATCTTCCAGCGAACGCGCGACAAACGACACCCAAGGATGATCCGGCGATGTCCGCGTCGCATCAAAGAATCCACGGTCATGAGGTTTGATATTAACGATCTCAAATCCTCTTGCATCAAGGTGGCGACGAAGGGCCGGCAGGATACCGGATTGATCGGTGCCAACAACGAAGCGGAGCTGGCAGGCGGCCTTGGCATATCCCGAGATCGCGTTAACCGGCGCTTCGGGGACACCGCTTTTCATCGCGAGGATCGCAAAACTGTTCCAGCCGAAGACCCGTTCGGCCGGTGTCAGACTTTCCTCGCCCCAGTCTTCGTCAATCTTCGGACCGCCATCTTCGCCTACCGGCAAGTTGCGCAGGGCATGCCGGATCTCTTCGGTTAGGCTGGTCGGTCGCCACTCTGGTATTTGGATTTGGCCCCTCACATCGGTGATCGTCGAGAGGGCTTGTGCAAGGATCATCGCGGGGTCGGCAAGTAAACCGCCCCAGTTGCCGGAATGATGCGCACCGTCTCGAAGGTCAACAATGAGGTCGAACGAATAGCCGCCCCGTGAACCCATGAACATCGTCGGAGTGTCTGACTGAAGGCGTGGTCCGTCCGATGCGATCAGGACATCCGCGGCAAGGTTTTCTTTGTGCGTGGCGCAAAAATTCGACAGCCCCGGCGACCCCATCTCCTCACCCATTTCAACAAGGATCCGAATGTTGAAGCCGAGTGATCCACGAGCGTCGATGACGGAGCTCAACGCAGCTAAGTTGATGAGGTGCTGTCCCTTGTTGTCAGCGGTACCGCGTCCGAAGAGGCGATCACCATCGTCCACGAGACGAAACGGGTGAAGCCCGTTTCGCCACTGATCAGTTTGCGCGCGGGTCACGTCGCCATGCCCATAGGACAGGATCGTTGGGCTCGAGTCGTCCTCGATGCGTTCAGCGACAAGGATCGGACCTGCATCCGGCACAGGGTTCGGGTGGATTGCGCAGGAGAACCCAATACTGCGCAGGCGCGGAACGAGGGCTTCCTCAAGGTAGCGCGGAAGCTCCGCGGCTTTCTCCTGTGTCTGGCTCTCCGTCTCATGGGCAACCAGTTCGCTAAGTTCTGTTGCAAATTGACCGGTGTCGAAATACTGGGCGGCGTTGTCTATAGCAGAGGCGCGGGTCAAGGTTGTTTTACCTCAGACAGGTGGACGCACGTCGTCCGGGATCGGACAAGTGTAAGGTGTTTCGCCCAGATGGTCTTGGTGCGTCGCGCGTGCAGCTTCGATGCGCGAGGGATCCTCAACCAGTCGACACGCTGTCGCGGCCATTGCTTTTGCTGCGTAGACCATGCCTTTGTGAGCCGCGGGCGCCTTGCCTTGTGCCACTGTTTGCCATGTATGAAACGGCGTTCCTATAGCACAGGTGGCAACTCGTGCCTGAACGGTTGGGACTGCCCAACTCACGTCGCCAACATCCGTCGAGCCTTCGCCGCCATCGCTGTGGCGATCAAGAGGTGCGATGAAGTCGCATAGAGCGAGATCCTTTTTGGGCTTGGCACCGATCCGCTTGAAGGTCGTGTTGATGTCAGCCTTGGTCAATGTAGTCTGAATCTCGCGGGCAAAGCTGAGGTCTGTTTCGTCAAAGGCGACGGGTCCGAGTTTCTCTAGCTCGTGCTGCATGGTTTCTTCCAAAGGACGATTGCCAAGCAGGTTCGAAACGCCGGAAAAGACCTGGCTGGTAACTTGCGTTCCTGTCATCAGCGCCGCGCCGTCCGCGATCTTTCGGACGCGCGTAACCAGATCGGCGAGGTCGGGTAGCGAACTGGCCCGGACGAGCTGGCGCACTGTGGCCTTGGCCTGCACCACATTCGGCGCAACGCCACCTGCGTCGAGATAGGCGTAGTGCACCCGGGCGCTGTCGGGCATGTGCTCGCGCAGGTAATTCACGCCAATGTTCATCAGTTCAACCGCATCAAGCGCGGATCTGCCAAGTTCAGGCGCGCCAGCAGCATGGGCAGCCTTTCCATGAAAAGTGAAATCGATCCGGGTGTTCGCGAGCGATCTGGCCTCATTCACGCCTGTGAAGGTCGCTGGATGCCAGGAGATGGCCGCGTCGACATCATCGAACAGTCCTTCGCGCACCATGTACGTTTTGGCCGCGCCCCCTTCTTCAGCGGGGCAGCCATAGTACCGCACACGGCCCTTGATGCCGTTTTCGGCCAACCAGTCTTTCACCGCCGTGGCAGCCAAGAGTGCGGCGGCGCCGAGCAGATTGTGACCACACCCATGCCCGTTGCCGCCCTCTTCAATCGGCTGATGTTCAGCCACACCTGGCGCTTGGCTCAGATATGGCAGCGCATCGAACTCGCCGAGGATGGCGATCACCGGACCCTCGTCTCCTGCCTCGCCAATCACGGCCGTAGGAATGCCAGCTGCATTCTCTGTTATCTTGAAACCTTGAGCGCGTAACATCTGCACATGTTCAGCGACGGACTTGTACTCGGCGTAAAGCGTCTCGGGCGTGTCAAAGACGCGGTCAGACAATGCGATAAAATCATCACGATGGCGGTCAACGTGGTCCCAGATCGGATCGGCGTTTTTCAAGGGGCTCTCCAGCTTCTCGTTCAAACGGTTTCGGCGTGTTCCAGCAGGCAGGCTGTTTCGCGCCCGCCGCGCCCGGCTTTCAGTTCAGGAACGGTGGTGCGGCACTCAGCGGTCGCCACCGGGCAACGCGGGTGAAAGGTACATCCAGATGGTGGATCGAGCGGCGACGGAATTTCCCCGTCAATCGGGGCAAACTCACGCCGGCGCTGATCAAGGCGCGGAGCCTCTGCAAGCAGAGCTTTCGTGTAGGGATGGCGTGGGTCAGAGAAGATTTCCTCTGTCGATGCGCTCTCGACAATGCGGCCCAGATACATGATCGCCACGCGGTCGGCGATGTGTTCGACGACGCTCAGGTCATGGCTGATAAACAAATACGTCAGGCCCAGCTCCTCGCGCAGGTCCATGAACAGGTTGATAACCTGCGCTTGGATCGATACGTCCAGCGCAGCGATGGCCTCGTCGCAAACAAGGAACTTCGGCTTCACGGCGAGCGCACGCGCGATCACGATCCGCTGCCTTTGCCCACCGGAAAACTGATGTGCGTAGCGCCGCTTGAGCGACGGGTCGAGGCCGACCTTACGCATAACGTCGTCCACGTAATCCGCACTCTCTGCCTTGCTGACGCTCCCATGCATACGCGGAGCTTCACCGATGATATCTTCGACGCGCATACGCGGGTTGAGGCTGGCAAAAGGGTCCTGAAAGATCATCTGAATAGCGAGGGTTGCCGCGCGTTTATCGGAGCCGCTCAACGTCGCGACATCTTTGCCTTCATAGAACATCTGCCCATCACTAGCGGCGTGAATGCCGGCCACAACACGTCCCAGCGTGGACTTGCCGCAGCCAGACTCGCCGACCAATCCCAGAACTTCGCCCTTTTGGATCGACAGGTTTACATTATCGACTGCATGGACAGTTTCTTCACGGATGTTTGCGCCAAGTCGCTGCGCGATTTTCCCCGCTACGTCCAAACGCTTGGTGAAGCGCTTCGAAACGCCTCGGATTTCAACGAGCGGCTCTGTCATAGCGTAGTCTCCTCCGTACGCTGCGGGTTGAAACAGCGAAGGCGGCGGCCATCCACGTCCTTAATCTGGGGTTGTTCGGAACAAGCTGCCGTCCGAGCCTGACAGCGAGGACCAAAGGCGCACCCTTCAGGAAGGGCGAACATATTCGGCGTCATCCCTTCGATCTGGAACAAGCGCTGCCCACGCCGGTTAGCGGTCGGAACAGATCCAAGAAGCCCAACCGTATAGGGATGCAGCGGACGGTCTATCACATCGTCGATGCCGCCCTGCTCAACGATCCGTCCGGCATACATAACTGATATCCGATCCGCGAGCCCCGCCACAACGGCCAGGTCATGCGTGATCCAGATCATCGCGGTTCCCGTGCGTTTCGTCAGCTTCTGGGCCTCGTGGATGATCTGCGCCTGAATTGTCACGTCGAGCGCGGTCGTCGGCTCGTCGGCAATGATCAGGTCCGGCTGGTTCAGGAAGGCTGTCGCAATCGCCACGCGCTGCCGCATCCCACCGGAAAGCTGATGCGGATAGGCCTGCAATCGCTCTTCCGGCGATGGGATGCCGACCAATCCAAGCGCATCGCGGCTTCTTTCCCAGGCGGTTTGGCGGTTGACGTTTTCATGGGCGAGAATGGCCTCGATCATCTGCGTATCGACGCGCAAGACCGGGTTGAGCGTCATCATCGGATCCTGAAAGATCATCGAGATTCGGTTGCCACGCAAGGATTTGAGTCGCTCTTCCGGTGCGTTCGCGATCTCGTCACCATTAAAACGGATTGACCCATCGACGATGCGCCCGGGAGGATCGATCAGCCCTAGGATGGAGAACCCGGTGATCGACTTGCCCGACCCGGACTCACCTACTAGCCCCATGACCTCGCCCTTGGAGACGGTGAAATCCACACCATTAACGGCCTTGACCACACCCGCATGCGTGAAGAAGTGGGTCTTCAGCCCGCTGACTTCGAGTACTGCCGTCATCTCTTCAACCTCGGATTCAGAACATCGCGCAAATGGTCGCCAACAAGGTTGATGGACACGACCGTCATTAACAGCGCGACGCCGGGAAAAACGGAAATCCAGTAGCGTCCTGAAAGCATGTATTCGAATCCATTTGCGATCAGCACCCCAATCGACGGCTCAGTCTGTGGAAGGCCTACGCCAAGGAACGAAAGCGTCGCTTCCAAAGAGATCGCACTGGCGGTTTGTACCGTGCCAACGACGATCAGAGGCGCCATGCAATTCGGGAGAAGATGCCGAAAGACGATCCGCGAACGCGAAATGCCGAGACATTGTGCGGCTTCAACATATTCCTTGCCACGCTCGACAAGCGCGGTCGCGCGGACCGTGCGGGCGTAGTATGCCCATTGCGCAATTACGAGGGCAAGGATGATCTTGTCGACACCCTTACCAAGTGCCGCAACCATCATCAGTGCCACCAGCGATGCCGGGAACGACAGTTGAAGGTCCACGATGCGCATGATGAACGCTTCGGTCCGGCCACCGGCGTAGGCCGCGACCAGACCAATCACCATACCGATCAGAAGGGCAATCACTCCAGATGCAAGCCCAACGGTCAGAGAAATACGCAAGCCATAGAGAATTGCCGAGTAGAGATCGCGTCCAGACCCGTCCGAGCCGAGCCACATCGTGTATCCGTCGAATGCTTCGGAACCTGGAGGCAAGCGCCCATCCATGACGCTGACCTGACCAAGATCGTAGGGGTTCTGCGGCGTGATCCAGGGCGCCAGGATGGCCAGCAGAACGATGACCAGGAATATGCCGAGCGCCGCTGTCGCGATCCTGCTTTCGAAGAACTCGGCTCGAAAACGCTGGAACGGCGTCTCGACTTTCGGGGATTTGGTGGGGGTCAGTGAATGATCTGTGACGGTGTCGGTCATGCGCCCTGATCCTGCAAACGAACCCTCGGATCGAGGATCGAGTAGAGTATGTCGACGATCAGATTGATCAGCACGAAAAACAGTACGATGATCATCAGATAGGCGACGACGACGGGCCGATCCAATTGCAGTATTGCGTCGATCAGCAGTTTGCCCATTCCGGGCCATGCAAAGATCGATTCAGTCACCACCGAGAACCCGATCAAACTGCCGAATTCGAGGCCCATGACGGTCACAACCGGGATCATGATGTTCTTCATCACATGCACCAGAATGATGCGTCGGGTCGAAAGACCCTTGGCCCGGGCGTATTTCACATAATCCTGCCCCATCGCTTCACGGACACCCGCTCGGGTAAGGCGGATTGCCAGTGAAATCTTAAGAAGTGCCAGGTTGAGAGCAGGCAGGAAGATGTGGCTCAACCCATCGAGCGTAAAAAGGCTGCTGTGAATTCCAAGAAACGAGCCGATATCGCCACGCCCTGTCGCCGGGACCCATCTAAGTTCTACGGCAAACAGCATGATGAGCATTAGTCCGACCCAGAAGGTCGGCAGTGAGAAACCGAGAATCGAGCCAGCCATGATTCCCTTGGAAAGCGGGCTATCGGGATAGAGCCCGGCATAAAGACCCAATGGAATACCGATCACGATAGCAAGAAAGAGTGCACTGAAGGCCAGTTCCATCGTGGCAGGCATATGGTGCAGGATCAGTTTGAGCGCGGGCTCACCGAAGACGAAGCTATCGCCGAGGTCACCTTGTGCTGCACCTTTGAGGAACAACCAGTACTGTTCCCAAATAGGCCGATCCAATCCAAGCCGTCGAATGGCAGCTTCGATGTCAGCCTGATCCGCGTCAGGGCTTACCAGCATGTAGACCGGGTCACCAACGATGTTGACGCCAAAAAAGACAATCACCGACATCAGAAAGACAACAAGCATTGCTTGCAGCAATCGGCGAATGACAAAAACGGTCATGAGGACATTCCCTGGGCAAAGGCTTCGGGCCGCTGCGAAGGCGGCCCGGATGCATTGCGGTTACTCTTTCACGACGCCTGTCGCGAGAGTGTATTCGTCGGTCCGAGGGATGTAGCTCAGACCTTTTTTGGCCGCCCAGGTGTTGACCTGGAAGTGAGTCGGAATGATTGCCACATTCTCGATCGCGCGCTCTGTCGCCGCGGCGAGCAGTTCCTGTCGCTTGGCGTCATCGACTGTTCGCAAGGCTTCTTCGATCAGCGCGTCGGTTTCAGCATCCGAGTGTCGGCCACGGTTTGATGATCCAAAGCCCGCATCCTTGTCATGGGTATGGATCAGCGATTTGAGAGGCGAGGACGCTTCGCCGGACCCCGCGCCCCATCCGACGAGGATAAAGCTGAATTCCGGCAGACCCTCAGGGCTGCCTTTGGAAGCGCGTCCAAAGTATACCGAACGCGGCATGGTTTCGACGGCCGTCTTGACGCCAGCACGGGTCAACATTTGCGCAATTGCCTCGGCGATTTTGGCGTCGTTGATGTAGCGGTCATTCGGCCCATGGATTGTCATTTCAAATCCATCGGGATAACCGGCTTCAGCCAGAAGCGCTTTAGCACCGTCCGGGTCATACGCCACGACGTCCAAATTGTCGGACACGCCAAAGAACCCCTCGGGAAGAAGCTGGCCGGCGGGTAACGCAACCCCCTCCATGACACGCTCAACGATTGCATCGCGGTTGATCGCCATGCTGATCGCCTTCCGGACGCGGACGTCCATGAGCGGGTTCTTGATATCGCCGCCACCATTGGCCTTCACAAAGGGTGAATCCTCGCGGAATTGGTCCATGTGAAGATAGATCACTCGGTTGGACACGCCCTGGCTCAACTGGATATCATCGTTGCCCTGAAGTGTAGTGATATCGGTCGTCGGGACGCCCGATATCATGTCGACGTCACCGGCAAGAAGCGATGCAACACGGCTCGGACCGGAGGTGATCGGGCGGAATTCCACCTCGGACCAGATCGGCGCATCACCCCAGTAGCCGTCGTTCCGTACCAGCACGATGCTTTCACCCGGCGTGTAGCTTTGGAACTTGAATGGCCCTGTGCCGATGGCGGCCGTACCCGCGTTGAAGTCTTCCGTCGTTGCCTCGCAGCCCACTTCTGAGATCACAGGGATCGTGGAAATGTCATTGCCCATCAACGGATAAGGTGCGGCCGTTTTGAATTGCACCGTGTAGTCATCGATCTTGACGACTTCCTTACCCTTGAGATAGGTGCCGTATCCCGATGGAGAGTTCGGTACGTCCGGCGCGCGCGCCATGGTGCAGACTACATCATCTGCCGTAAAGTCGCTTCCGTCGTGAAACTTTACGCCTTCACGCAGCTTGAACTCCCAAGTCAATTCATCAATCGGCTCCCATGACTCTGCAAGACCCGGTGATAGGCGCTGATTTTCATCCTGCGCGATCAGCCGGTCAAAGATGTGCACGGACATTGCGTTGTTCGGACCCAAGTTGTGAAAATGCGGATCGAGCGACGTCGGCTCCGAAGCGAGGCCGATCGTCAGTTTTTCGGCCGAAACAGCACCGACGCCGAAAGCCAAAATGCCGACAGCGACAGCTGTCGCAGATGTGAGTTTCCTCATCAAAAAGACTCCCTGTTTGTATGGCGCTTGTGAATAGGCGAATCCTCGGCCGATCCCGCGCCCTATTAAAAAAGGCTAGCTACCGCAAAAATCATTGCCAATACTCAATGCTATGCAATTTTGCATAGACCAATCCAAGAGTTTGGATGTTCAATCGCTCATACCGGGGGAGGAATGCAGCATGACGGAACACCGACACAGACTGCGCGAGTTCGAGTCACTGAGAGCCGTGATCACAACTGGGACGACAATCGGCGCCGCACGGCGTCTCGGGATTTCTCAGTCTGCCGTAAGCCGGTCCTTGTCGCAACTCGAGGCCCGAGTTGGACGGTCGCTGTTTCTCCGCCGGTCGGGACGCATTGACCCAACCGACGAAGCGTTGCGCCTCAACGAAAAACTGGACCCAATCTTCGAGACGCTTGCCGATATCGAGGGCGCAGAATGGGCTACTCCGGATAACGAGCCGTTGCGTCTGATCGTGCCGCCGACACTGGCGCATCACTTTGTCATCTCTAGGGTCGCCAGTTTTCTCAAGAAGAATGAAGGAAAGCAGCTTCAATTGGATATTCAGGCGACAGACGTGCTGGTCGCCGGCATTCTCGACCTCCGCTACGATCTTGGTTTGACGAGTGCGATGATCCAACGAACTGGTGTTCACCTCATGCCGTGGCGCCGCAGTCAGGTGGTCTGCGCCATGCCGAGCAACCATCCGCTGTCGGAAAAACGAGTGGTGACGCCGCAGGATCTGGAAGGTGTCGCGCTGATAGAGTTTCTGAGAAGGCTGGGGACGCGAGCGATCACCGAAAAGATCTTTGCGCGCGCCGGAATTCGTCCAAAACAAGTCGCCGAAACGGCAACGAACATGGCCGCTCTGGAGCTTGTCCGCGAGGGTTTGGGTGTGACGCTGATCAATCCCTTCCCGTTGTTGTCGTCGGGGATGGAAGGTGTCGTCGTCAGGCCATTTGACGCCGCCATTTTTTATGACACCAGCTTTGTTCTTCCATCAGGCAGGCCACCATCTCAGCTTGCCCGCCAGTTCATGCAGTTTGTCAAATTGACGACGCCGCATGACAAGTATTCAGAGCCCGTTTAGCGCAGCAACTGAGCCGACCACGAGGCGTCGATGTCCATCGGAAAGTTCGGTCGTGGCAAATTCGCAAACGGCCAGCGGTCGTGAACTGGCGACGTAAGCCCGCCCGTGTCGACCTCAAAAACCTGGTTTGGCCCAAACCAGTTGGAAAACCCGGCCCGAAAGTGGCCTCGGGATTTCACAACAACGGTCCGGGCCGACGCAATATCCAGTCCGAACATGTGAAAGAACACGGGATCGGCGGTCTGCGTGCGATCGGTTATCACTACCACGGTGATGCCACCAATACGAAGCGCAGCGGATGGCCCCAGGGCCAATCTCCGACCGGCCGTCATTCCCAGTTCACCGACCACATCTCCATTGTGAAGACCCAAGACCTCCGCATCCGCCTCGAAAGGCACATCCCACTGCGCCCAGAAAACACTGGAATCGGAAGAACGGTTGAATTGTGCCCTGAATTTACCGCCGACACCGATGCGATGGGCTTCGTTCACAAGTTCCGGATCACAAAAGGAACCGTACAGGCATTCTTCGGCTTTTGCCGCATGAAGAGCGGCTAACAGTTCTGTCGTCCTGCCACTGCCGCCGCCACCAGGATTGTCACCGGCATCGGAGAAAATCACAGGCGCGCGCGCTTGGTCGACGGAAATCGAGATCGCTTCCGTCACGGATGTCAGTTTTCGAACGAAATCCTTCCTCAACGACCAAGCCATGTCTGCCAGTTCTTCCGCCAGTGCATTGGCCGCCTTCTGGTCCTCACGCGCAGTAACAACGATGCTCAGACCATTGTCGGGCGTGTCGGAGAAAAGGAAATTGCCGAAGATCGATACGTTTAGAATCTCACCTCGGCCTTCGGCTTGTCGTCGCTGACCGTGGTCGATCAGCGTGCCATACGGGTGCTCGGCACTTAGAAGGGTTACGGATGCCGGAACAAGAGGCAGTTTGACATGCGCGGTTTGGGGCCGGACGCCCGACGCCAAAACCCGGCGCAGCGAAAAGGCGGCTTCCTCGCCACGTTCTATCTGATCGACGTGAGGATTGGTCCGATAGCCGACGATCAGGTCACAGGCATCGACCATCTGCTGTGAGATATTTGCATGCAGATCGAGTGTCGCAACGACAGGTACGTCCGGTCCGACAACTCTCCGAATATGTGACATCAACAAACCGTCGGGGTCGTGGTCATGCTCGGCAACCATCGCGCCGTGATTGCAGATGTAGACTGCGTCAACAGGGCCAGCTGAGCGAAGCATGTCTTCCGAAGTCACTATGATCTCTTCGATCACGGTTTTTCGTACTGGACCTGCCGGGTGGCTGGCTGCCAAGATACAGGGTACCGGCGTCCAGTCGCCCGTAGCATCCATCGCCCTGACAAAGGCTGCAAATTCTATTGCCAGCTTTGGTGTCGCGAATCTGGCCTCAGACATCAAAGCATCGCCTGATAGCCATGTCAGAGACTTAAAGTCTGACAAATCAGCCGGGGGTGCAAAACGATTTGACTCGAGAATTGCGCCAAGGAGGGCGATCTTTGGAACCTTCATGCGAGAGGCCTTTGGGAATGCAACACAGTGCGAGGAAACATGAGTAAGTGATTTCAATCAAGGTATCATGCGTCTTCTCTTTACTAGGAAAATGTCCGTCGCATTGCGTCTCACCCATTGCGCGACGCGCAAGCGATCTGTGCCACCTATTATGCTGACAGAAGTTTCCGGGGAATTCGTAAAGATTGTTTGGGCCGATGACCCAGACGTTCACCTCATGCGCGGCGCACCAGATCGCCCACCCGCTCGGTTTAATCGCCGCGGGCAAGACGCTTTGTATCTGAGCCCTGATGTTGAAAGCGCAAGGGTCGCCATCGGACAGGACGTTAGAAAGGATGATCGCCCGCGGGTTGTGCTGACTTTCGAGGTGGAACGATGTGCGTTGTTCGATCTGCGCAGCCCCGAAGCCGCAGATATCTATGCACTCGCCAGTCAACCCTGGCGCAAACTCGTAGCTGCCGGTGGGGATCCGTCCTCATGGCTCGCGGCTGATCGGATCAGAGCAGACGGGCATATTGGATTGATTGACCCCTCACGAAGGCGCCCGGGCCTTTGGCACATCACACTTTTTCGATGGAACGAGGCGAGCGCACCTAGCGTGTTTCGGTGTAGTGAAGTGAAACCGGTTATCGTCCCGCCGGACTATCGGTGACGTTTAAAGTATGACCCAACTATCATTTCGCAATTATGGCCATCGCAAGAAACCACCGTTCGCTAATGTGCCGTATCGATGGGACCACCTAGAAAGTGGTTCATGGGGAGATAGAAAGAGAACGCTTTTCTTTGGCAAACCGCGACTTTCGCCGCTGCCACAATCCGGTCTTTCATACCGAAACCTTCATAGGCAACTTCGTGGGACAACACGGATACTTGCAGCCCCAGTTAATTCGCGTCTGCAGCGAATGCCAGCAATGCGGGCTGCGAATGCAGCACTTCAGCATTTGTCTGAGTGACCGCTTTGGGCCGCTCACACCTGAGCGAGGTCAGGCAGTCGAAAAGATGCCACGATAGCTCCGGCGTTAGCATCGAGCCCAAAGCGGCTAATTGGTCAACAAATCCCTGCCGTCGCAGCGGAACACGGAATTCGCCTGACAGTGGAAAAGACAGTGTCGACATTTTTGACGCGAAAAATATTTGGTGGTCTTAACGCGTAACAGAATACTCGTTGTCAAATATCAAGCATAAGCTCTAAGCGTCCGAATAGATCGGCCTTTCCAAATCGGATGGCCCTACTCAGGCACTATGTTGTGATTAATCCTGAACAGGTTCTTTGGATCATAGCTGCCCTTTATTTTCGAAAGCTTCCCGCTGTTTAGGCCGTATGCACCAGCCATATGATCCGCTTCGTCTTCGGGCATAAAGTTTACATACGCGCTACCGGTCGCATGAGGCCGCATCTGATTATAAAGTCCCCGCGCCCACGCAATGCACTCATCATCCTTGCTCGGGTCTTCCCAACGTGTGTGAACATTCATTATGAAGTGTGCTGATCGTTGCGGATAAGCTGTTGAGTGGGGTTCAATGCGTGCCATTGCGCCACCTACATGCGCAATAAATACTTCGCAAGCAGGGTCGGGAAGGCTGGAAACCGCCTCGAGAAGACCTGTGATTGCTTCCGAGGAAAGCGCTTCGAAATCATGGCTTTTCCAATAATTCCGAGCGCCCGGTGTAAGCAAAGGGTCGAATGCTGCTTGCCAGTCTACAAACTTGTGAGGTGAGATGACATCGGCAATCGGTTCTCCTAGCGCGCGCAAACCCGACAAGGCTTTTTCACCATCGTCTATAGGACCACTGTAGCAAGCTGCAAAAATCAGCACCTCTCTCCCATGCCACTCTTCTGGTAGGAACGGGAGAGGAGGAGCTTTTCGCATCACGCTCCAGACGGTCAGTTCATCGGGTGAGTCATCTGCAATGGCTGCGAATTCTGCAAGCAGCTTTGGCGCCTTTTCGATCGGGTGAACGATCAGACCCGACAAAACATCGGGCCCAAGATCATGCAACTGGAACTCGAATGAGGTCACGACGCCGAAATTGCCGCCTCCACCGCGGATGGCCCAGAAAAGCTCCGGATGGCTTGTGGGCGAGGCGCAGACAATCGTCCCATCTGCCGTCACAACTTCTGCCGACAGAAGATTGTCGATCGTCATTCCGAATTTCCGCGTCGTCCACCCAAAGCCGCCGCCAAGGGTCAGACCAGCGATACCAGTTGTCGAATTGATGCCGACAGGGACAGCAAGCCCATGAGCCTGGGTTTCGCGATCTACATCGCCAAGCAATGCACCCGGTGCAACCCGAGCAGTCTTGTTGACAGGGTCTACGTGTACCGATTGCATCTGGGAAAGATCGAGTAATACGGTCTCGTCTGCAACAGCGTGCCCTGCAATTTGATGCCCACCTGATCGGACCGACATTATGAGGCTGGCGTCCCTAACAAAGTTTACAGCTTTCTGTACGTCGCTCGCCCCCATCGCGCGGATCACGAACCCAGGGTGACGTTCGAACATGCTGTTCCATGTTGTTCTTGCGCCTTCATATTCCGGAGTGCCCTGTAAGTAGACGCCGCCGCGAAGCGAGGAATTAAGCGCATCCAAAGCGCCTTGATCCACAGTTGCCGTGTTTCCGTCGAGTGTTTTTATGTCGTACATGCATAGGCCTCCCTGTTTTCAGATCAGGCTTCTTGCGCGGCTGCCTCATATAGTTGTGACTTCCGATGCGTTGTCCCGCAGTTAAATCGCCTCGGATTAGGTTTTAGAACTGCGAATACTCAGGTGAATATTCCGGGATCTATCTGATCCACGGGTGTTATGACATCGGCTGGGATGTTAAGGCGCTCGGCCGCCTTTCTGAGGCTTTCCTCGTCAGGGGCCTCATACAGGCAGTATGTTTTGCGCTTGTCTGCGCTGAGGAACGAGAAAATCCACTCGACCCCGACTTCGTCATTGATCTCTTTGATGTGAATTTTGTCGTCGTCGCTAATGTTCAGCTGCTCGGCAAAATTTCTCTCAATTATGTACCTTGGCATAATGCTCCCCCAAGCATGTAAATGACTTTAAACAGCTACTCCCTCGAGCTTTGACCTAAGGAAAACCATACTCAATTGCTGTGAAATTGCCAACGCTTCCCCTTCTAGTTGAAACGCTAGTTTCAAATCATTCGTTCGGCCCCGTTGCCTTAGCGCGGATGCATACGCGGCCTTGCTGTGCGCAATCCACGGTGGGCACTTCATGCGCGTGTCTATTTCGATGGCCTTATGGAACATCCTCTCAGCGGCGTCCCAGTTTTTTAGCACCGCTGCCAGATTGCCTAGACGTCTTGCTGCCGCCCCGGCGCAAACTGTTGTTGCCCCAGCGGTGATCGTCAGCTCTTCGTATGGGGTCAGCATGTCATAGAGGGTCTCAGCATGTCCCAGATGCTCGACTGCGACACAAATGTCAGCGAGATAAGACAAAGTAGTTGAAAACATAGCATCAAGCGGAAGATCGAAGCCATTCTCTGCCATTTCATTCAGTATGCGTTCAGCTGGTTCCTTGTATCCCAACTCGGCGGCAATAAGGCCAAATCCTGGTTTCCAAGAAATGTCTTCCGGGCTATCCGTCATCAGCTTCTTGATCACCGGTGCAACTTCGTGCAGCCGGTTTTGTTCGCGGCGGATGGTAAACATCTGAACACCGAATACGCCCTCAACATGTTCTCCATGTGTCTGACGACCGATTTTCACCGCTTCGTTGGCATGCATCTCCGCTTGCTCAAAATCGCCATCCATAATTGCAACCATGGCGCGTGCGTGCTTTTGCACCCAGTAGAGTTGCAGATGATTGTCCTTTTCCGAAATCTCCGTCAGCAATTCGAGTGAATGATCCATCAAGTCGCGGTCGGCCATTTCGGCCCCGACAAAAAGACTGAGTGTCCGGTCCCGACCCTGATCAATACTCCCTAGGTTTTCGGCCACTCGATGCATCGCATCAAGATTTTCACGCCAATGACGTACCTCTCTTCCTTTGCGCGCGACGAATGGCGCCCCAAAATGCATCATCATCACCGAGAATTGGGATTTATAGTCCCCTAGTTTCGCGGCCAGTTCCATTGATTGCTGACCATAGCGAGCGCCTTCAGAAAACTGGCCGACAAACATATGTGCCCGTGCAAGTTGGCTCATCAATCTGCACTGCCGTACTTCGTCATCGTCGGGGAGGTCGTTCAGAGCTCTATCACAAAGTTCAATGGCCTCGCCGTGTCTCTTACTCGACATCATACACGAGTCCGCAAAATGGTTCGCAGCATCAGCGGCGAGCGCCACATCGTGTATTCCACGGGCGGCGTCCGAGGCATCTTTCAAGGCCGCTATCCCCTCCGGCAACTGACCCAGGCTGTCATGGCTGCGACCAATAAGGATTTTGGCTTTGATCGTTTCGACACCGTTATCAGATCCAAGATTTTCGGCCGCTTTGAGTGTTTCCCTGGCGTTGACCATCGCCTCTTGGCTGGCGGATCGCGCCAATGCCATTTCGGTTGCCGTCTGCCATTTGTCGAACGCAGCATGCCATTCTTCGGCCTCTGAAAGATGGCGGGCAACCAACTCGGGCCGGCGTTCAATCTCTGCTGACCGCAACTGCATCAAAGCACGGGCCACGTTTGCGTGTTGTTGCCTGCGGGTTGAGCCCAACATGGATTGATAGGCGGTATCCCGAATAAGGGCATGACGGAAAACGAAATACCCTCGATTGTGCCCGCTTTCAAAGATCAAACCCGTTCGAGACAGCTCTTCTATACGAGATTGAATTTCCGCACTGGCAAGACCTATTGCGGAAGCCAGCAAGCTAGGCTCGAACTCCCGTCCAATGACGGCTCCTGTTAACGCTACTTGTTTGGCCTCTGGTGAGACTGCGTCAAGACGTGCCATCAATGTGCCTTTCAAAGACGAAGGTATGTGGACTTGCCCGTGCTCACCCGCCTCAACAATCGCCCGGGCCAGCTCCTCGACGAACAATGGCACGCCGTCCGTCTTCTCAATGATTGTGGCGATTAGCGCATCGTCGGGTGCTTTTCCGGTAACATTGAGAACTAGGTTCGAGACATGGGTCGTATCAAACCGACGCAGCTGGAGCGTATGTACGTGCGCTTCGCCGTCATCATGGGCAAGTTCCCAGCCGGGCCTGTGGGTGATCAAAATCATCAAAGGCAGATCTGCGCAAATTGCTTTGAAGCGATCCAAAAGAGCTTGGGTGGAAGGATCAATCCAATGCGCGTCCTCAACACAAAGAATAACAGGACGCGTGCTTGCGCGCACCTGAACCGTGTGGATTAACGTCTGAATCGTGAGGTCACGTTGCTCCTGCGGTGACATATCGAGAACGCTTCGGGCAAGAGCACTGTGAGGCGCAACCAGCGCGGCAAAGACGGGCAGAACCTTTTCCCATTCCAAGCCCTCTCGGCTTTCCAACATTTTTTTGACAAGGTCGAGAATTTGGTCGTCATCAAAATCTGTCCCCACACCAGCATCCTGAGAAATCCTCTGGGCGACAGGGTGGAACGGGCTACTGATAAGGTAAGGAGAGCAGTTCAGCCTGATAATATCAGCTTCGCTAGTCGCTACAGCATTAGCGAGAAACTCTTCCGCCAATCGCGATTTACCGATCCCTGCTTCACCGGCAAGCAGAACAACCTCTCCCTGACTGTTCTGCGCACGCAGCCATGATTGTAAAAGGATACCTTTTTCGTAGTCGCGACCAATCATGACGCTGCCACTTTCGTCCCTATAAGATGCTCGAAACCGGCTTTCCGCGCTGTGTTCTGATACGACAGTCAAAAGGGTCCGTGGTTCTTTGAAACCTTTCAGCTCGGTTTGTCCAAGAGACCTAAACTCAAATAGCCGGTGCAAAGTTTCTTCGGTCTCCTCAGCAGATAAAACAACTGAGTTCGGTTCTGCGTGTTCCTGAAGCCGCGCTGCCAGATTGACAATTGGCCCCGTCATGGCTCCTTCTTCGTAGGTGTTTTCACCGATCGTATCGCCAACTACCACGTCGCCACTCGCGATACCTAACCTGGCTGACAAACGCTCACCGTCAGGTGTTTTAAGCTCTCTGACCCGCCGAACGGCCTCAAGACCAGCCTTTAAAGCGCGAACTGCATGATCTTCATAGGCTGTAGGCCAGCCAAAAAAAACCAGGAGACCGTCGCCCAAATACTTCGAGACGTAGCCGCCATACCTGCTAACTGCACCTGCAACCGCATCCTGGTAGCTCTGCAGCAGTTCGCGCATGTCTTCGGGATCAAACCGGTTAGTCAACTCAGTCGAGGCGACGAGATCAGCAAACAAAACTGTTAAGTGACGCCTCTCTGCGATCGCTAATGAAGCAGGCTTCCTTGCGGATAAGGTCACGCCTTGCGATTCATCCGAAATGGGGACCGGGCCGACTTCGTCTGCATCCACGTCTACGGCCTGCGGCGATTGAGACGAGTGCTTTTGACCAGTCAATTCCTGAACCGCTGCCAGGATGATTTTTCGATGGCCCAGACTAACCCCAAGCTCTTTAAGGTCGTCGTTTGACAGTAGTGGCAGTACGCGCGCGTCGATATCATGCTGTGCAAAAGCGTCTGAGTATTGACCCAGTTCGAGATCGTTCAGCCATTTGTCGATTTCAACCGCCATAACGGGATCATGCTTAGATACGGGACGCTAATCAAGAAAACGCTGTAACCACAGGCTGATTTTTGGCGGTCAAACGTCCGCATTGCTTTTCACAGAAATGACACCTACTTATGCAACTTTTTTCAGAATGCAGAGGTTTTTTGCAGGCAGATCTCCCTCAGCGAGCACTTGCTGCGCTGCCGCGATAGGCAGCTTTGTCCGCGATGTGTGAGTTCGGCGAGCCGAGGGTTCGCGCTCGCGGTGAAGGTCGGCAATGCGGGCTGCGACCGCAGCATATTTACCCATTGGCCAACGGCCGGTATGGGCCGTTCTCGTAGGCTCAATCGCTAGATATTGCACTTGCAACAGCGTTGGTACTGATCCCAATAAAGTGATTTCGCTACCGCGAACGAACGGCGGCTCCCGTTTGAGGTCAACCAATTGATCCGTTTCTTGCGCTTTCACCTCAAGTAGCTCAACACCCGCAAGAACCGGGTCGCGATTCACTCGCATCATTCCTTAGGTGATTGGCATGTAATTTCAAAAAGGCATGACCATGGAACTTAAAGACAAAACCATCATCATTACCGGCGCGAGCAGCGGAATCGGTGCTGCAGCAGCGCTTCTGTTTGCCTCGGAAGGGGCGAATGTTGTGTTAGGTGCCCGCCGGGAAGCTCAGCTAAACACACTCGTCGGGCAGATTACCCAAAGCAACGGGCGCGCCGTTTACCTTGCGGGCGACGTGACGGACGAAACATATTCCAGGGATCTTGTTGATCTGGCGAAACGGGAGTTTGGCGGCCTTGATGGCGCATTTAACAATGCGGGCATTATGGGCGAGATGGGTCCAATTCCCGAAATGGAGTCCGGCAACTGGCAGTCGGTTCTTGCTACAAACCTCAACAGTGCATTTTTTGCGGCCAAAGCGCAGATTCCGGCAATAGAGGAACGCGGTGGCGGGTCTATTGTATTCACCGGAACTTTTGTTGGTGTCAGCAATGGGGGAATGCCCGGCATGGGGGCCTATGCCGCATCAAAGGCTGGACTGATTGGGCTCGTACAGTCTTTGGCATCTGATCATGCGGCCAAGAGGGTCCGTATCAACACTATTTTGCCGGGTGGTACTAAAACCGACATGGCCGGCGATGATCCTGCGACGCACGACTTTATTGCCAACTTGCATCCCCTGAAACGCATGGCGGAGCCAAAGGAGATTGCCCAATCTGCATTGTTCCTTCTGTCAGACCGGGCAAGCTTCGTGACGGGTTCTCCGGTCGCCGTTGACGGTGGTATGGCGACCCGCCTGCTTTAGATATCTGCCGTTGGTTGCTTCGTAACCAACGGCGGTCTCCATCCAGACAAGATAGCTCGCCCAAAAATCCATATCGTGGTGAACGCCATCTTTGACGACTTTCGCCAGGGTATCGTCACCGCAGACTGAATATTCGGATTGGACTTTCGCTGCTCGCCGCCTTTTTGATCAGGTAGATGGGCTTTGTTGCGCAAATCGGAGTTTGAGCGCAGTTCCCCCTTCCCCGGACAGACTTATCCTATATCTGCGGCTCAACTGAGGATGATGCCGCGCTGCCTCCGAGGTCCGCTCTGAGCCCTTCCTGTGAGTTCACTGTTCTTGCTGCGAGCGCACGCAGCGCGGATTTTTCTGCTGTTGCTGAATTTAGGCGGTCGCAACGCGGCGAGAAAACCGGCCGTTCAAACATATCGCAGCAAATCTGGAATCATCAATTCATAGGTCGCGGACAATGCAGAAGATCGGCTTTCGCGACCCGAGGTCCACCTTAGTGAGCATCGCGAAAGCAGGGAAAGCGCCACAACGGGATCCGAAAATTTGATGCGGTTATTCTCTCAGCCTAGTTCAATGTGGGAATTAGAAGCTAGTATCATGCGTGAAGTCGTGGCGCATGCTCTTCCCTATCGTCCACCAAAGCTGACGGGAGTCCCTTTCAGGTAAGGTTGGTGTTGATACCATTTTCGGGGTGTTCTTTTGGGATAGAGTGAAAGCGGTAATTTGTAGAAAAAAGGGCACCAATGGATCGACGTGAGAGCGCATTAGACGCTGCCAAGAAGACAGTCCTGTCGCATCAGCGGCACATAGACACTGCACCGAAGTTTGCGCTTGCTGAAGGGCTTTCGGTCGAAACCAGCGCGAATTGCAGTTTTCAGTTCACTGCACCGTTCCGGGAATGCGTCGGCGCCGAAGATGCCGACAAGAATTTTTGGGGCCCATTGCGAAGTTCGTTTTCTCCCCTTCAACGCAGACCGGACATATTTTTTGCAGGCTACAATCACCTGAGCGATGAACCTGGCGTTTGGGTCGCTTCGATGGGGCACCTTCTTGGTCTGTTCGATCAGCCGTTTCTCGGAATGCGTCCGACCCGACAGTCAACAATGCTCAGATACGCAGAATTCAGCCTGGTTGTGGACGGCAAGATAACCGAAACAACGATGTTCCTGGATGTGCTGAATCTGATGGCGCAGGTGCGGGCCGAAGCACTTCCGCCGTCGACCGCCGCGACGATGGTGACGCCCGGGCCACGCACGCATGACGGCCTGCTTTTCAACAGCCAACCTTCGAGCGAAGGCGAAAAGACTTTGAAGCTGTTTCTCAGGATGATCGACCGTTTGCTGGCGGAAGATGTTCACACAACAAACACGGATCTGTCGTTGGATTGGAAGGAAGACATGATCTGGTGGGGGCCAGGCGGCATCGGTGCACCCTACACCCAGGAACGCTATCTTGAGCAGCATTGCGTTCCCTTCGAAGAAGGCTTGAAGTGGGGCGACTTTTTCGGTCACCGAACGGAGTTCGCAGAAGGCCACTATGGTGGATTCTTCGGTTGGCCCACATTTGATGTGACCTCGCTTGGGGGATATATCGGGCTTGCCCCGAAGTCCGAGAAGAAGGCGACGATGCGCGTTGTTGACCTCTATCGGCGGGAGGGTGATAAAATCGCTGAAAATTGGAACTTCATTGATCATCTGCACTTTCTTGAACAATTAGGTGTCGATCTTATTGCGCGACAACGCCTGCTGACCGGATTGGATTGAGGTTTTGATATTTTAAGAGAATCGAGTATAGTCGACATCGCATACGTATGCGATGTCGAGCGACCAAACTGCTCGTATCTGCTTCTAAGCTGACCCAACGAGGTCGAACCCAGGGAGAAAAACATGTCTATCATCACTCGTCTGGCAGTTACTTCAACTGCGCTTGGAATGACAGTCGGGGCTGCGTTCGCTGATTGTCCGGTTACCAGCGGAAGCGTCAGAATCCTTGCCAACGACTTTCCAGCGCTGCATGCGGTTGTCGATAACGCCGAAGCGTGCGTCGGAGAGGGGGCGGAATTCTCGAAGAACCACTCGACCAAGCACAATGAAATACAGGTTGCAGCGCTCACGGCCAATCCGGCTGAGTATACGACTAAAATCGTAGCGAACTCGTCCATCGTTCCTTTGTTGAATGATGGGCTGATACGCCCGCTGGATGATCTCGTCGCCAAGCACGGTCAGAATTTGCAACCAAACCAGCTAATTCGTGTCGATGGTAAGATCATGGCGATTGCCTTCATGGCCAATGCACAGCATCTGATCGTGCGCCAGGACATTCTTGACCAGGTCGGCAAAGGGGTGCCGACATCCTACGAAGAGGTGCTTGATGTTGCCGAAGCCATCCGCGCGGCTGGCATCATGGAATACCCTTTCGCAATGCTGACCAAATCGGATTGGAACCTCGGCGAAGAGGTCGTGAACATGTATCTCGGTCACGGCGGCGAATTTTTCAAGCCCGGCACGGCTGAGGTGTCCATCAACAACGAAGCAGGCGTCGCGACGCTGAACATGCTGAAATCGCTGATGGAATATTCCAACCCTGACTTCCTGACCTACAATACTGGCGCAGTCGTGCCGCTTTGGGAATCGGGCGAGTTAGCAATGGCTGTCATTTGGGGATCGTCGGTGGGTGGTCTGCTCGACGACGAGGGTTCTACACCTGAAATCGTTGCGGCGACGATGCCTGCCGGTGCGATGACTGTTGCGGGCGGTTCGACGCCAGCGTCATCGCTCTGGTGGGACGGTTTCACCATCGCCGCGAATATCAGCGATGAAGATGCCGAAGCTACTTTCATTGCGATGGTCAATGGCATCTCTGATGACATGGTCATGGCTAATAACGACAAGGCCGTTTGGTTGATGGAAAGCTACAAACCTGGCGTCGCTGCTGAGGGCGTCGCGGCCGTCGCAGGTGCCGGTGCCGAGCCTTATCCGATGCTGCCCTACATGGGGCTTCTGCATTCGGCATTTTTCCAAGAGGTGCCAGACTTTCTGCAGGGCAACGAAAGCGCTGAACAAACCCTAGCTGACATCGAGGCGGCTTATACCGCTGCTGCAAAGGAACAAGGGTTCCTCAAGTAAACACTCAAATGGTGCGCGGCGCTCTTTCAGCGCCGCGCACAACTTTGTCGGGTTTTCGCTATGCCGCACGGAACTTTTGCACGATTTATCTGGCCATCATTCCTGGCAATGATCCTGTTCATTGCCCTGCCGATCGTGTCGGTAGCGATGCAGTCGTTCTTTGTTGAACATGAACAGGTCATGCGTGAGGTCGAGAATTGCGGGCCCTTCACATGTACCACGATTCTACAGGTCGATCTGGAAGCAACCGACGCGTTGAAGGTCGACGCACCTCTCGGGCGTTATAACGGCTTGGGAACCTACACAAATCGTGGGCATCTGGCCTTTGACGAAGTGAGCGGGATCTGGTCAGCATCTGAATCTTTCGGGGGATTCATCTCGGGGGTTTACAACCTGCCGTTCTACAAGGCGCTTTTCTTCACGCTTGCCTATACCTTCGTCGTCACACCGTTGGTGATCGTCTTTGGTCTATTGATAGCTCTGGGTGTGAACCGCCTTCCAAAAGTCACCAAGGGGCCGACAATCTTTGCCTCGCTCTTGCCGATGATCGTGACGCCTCTGATCGGGGGCTTGATCCTTTTTTGGATGGTAGACGCAGACGGCATCATCGGGGCTACGCTGCAGATCATCTTTGACGATCCTGATCTTAGCCTGAAAGCTTCGGCACCGCTCACCTGGATCATGCTGATGGTCTACGGCGTCTGGCATTCGACGCCCTTTGCCTTCGTTGTATTCTACGCGGGGTTACAGACGGTTCCCACGGATACTCTCGAAGCTGCGAAGATCGACGGGGCAAGCAGGTTTCAACAGGTCCGCTATGTCATCGTTCCCTACATGATGCCGCTTCTGGTCTTCATCACCTTGATGCAACTGATGGACAATTTCCGCGTCCTTGAACCCATCGTGTCCTTCTCGGCCGAAGCCAAGGCCAGATCGCTCAGTTGGATCATCTACAACGACCTTTCGGGGCAGGATAAACTCTTCGGCTCGGCCGCAGCGACTTCGATGCTAACAATCCTCGGCGTTGCCATCCTGCTGACACCAGTGCTGATCAAGACCTGGCGGGACTTTAACCGGAGGGCGGTGTGATGGCGTCAGCGGCTAACAAATCACCGCGTCTGCTGACGTGGTTCGCGACCTCGATGATCATCTTCTGGCTGATGATCGCGATCGGGCCGTTTGTCTGGACGGTCTGGGGATCTTTCAAGGTTCAGGGCGATTTCTTTTCCAAGGCCGATTGGCGGAACGCGATCTATGGGGTCTATACCCTGTCCGAAACCGGCGGCAGCTTCACCGGCAACGGATATTATGGCGCCTGGATTCAGGAAGAGTTCTGGCGGAATGTGCTGAACACCACGATTGTCGTTGTTTGCACAGTCATTATTTCTTTGACGCTTGGAACCTTGGGCGGATACGCCTTGGCGCGTTCCGGATATCGTTACGCATTCTGGCTTTTGATCGCAGCACTCGTGTTTCGGGCCATGCCGCATATCACGCTGGTCTCAGGCTACCTGCTGCCATTCTTCGAATGGAACCTGTGGGGACGACTCTCGACCACAATCGTCGTACTGGTCGCAATTAATCAGCCGTTTACGCTTTGGATGTTGCACTCGTTCTTCCTGAACATCCCGAAGGATATGGACGAAAGCGCTATGGTCGATGGCTGCACCCGGTTCCAGGCGTTCTGGCATGTGATAATTCCGGTCATGTGGCCGGGCGTCATTACGACCGGGCTATTTTCTTTCCTTCTGGCCTACAATGATTTTGCAATTACCTCGATGCTTCTGAGTTCGGAAAACCAGACGATGGTGCCCAAAATCGCAAGCTTCCTTACCCAGATACGCGAACAGGGCAACGTGATGTTTGCCGTTTCGGCGGTGGTGAGCGCCATGGTGCCTCTGTTCTTCCTGGTTTTGTTCTTCCAACGCCAGATCGTTAGCGGGTTGACCGCCGGCGCGGTGAAAGGGTGAGGCGATGGACCGCCTGACACTCGCCTCCGCTCCGCTGATTTTCACATGGTATCTGGGAGATCGTCTTCAAACCTAGGGTGTGTCGCGCCGTTAACGCAACGCCGCAACCCAACCGTCACCTCTAGATCAAGGAAGATCCATGTCAGTAGACCTGCAATCCGCCAAGTCGCTTGTTCAAGCGTACTTCACCGCCCGTGACAAAGGCGCCCCCGGGGCCGAAACCGCTGCTGCTTGCGCAGAGTACCTGTCCCCTGAGCACACCTACCGCGGTATGCGCCCGTTTTACGATGTCGAAGGGCCCGAAGCATTGGCCGACACCGTCTGGACACCGCTGAAGAATGCCATGTCCGCCATCCAGCGGCGCCCCGATATCTTTTTCGCCAGTCATGCCGATCTTGACCCGGGTGCCGGCACCTGGGTTGTTGAAATGGGCAATTTCCTGTGCGATTTTACGGACGACTGGCTGGGCATGTCCGCCACCGGAAAAACCACCTATCTGCCCTACGCGACGATGTCTCGGGTCCAGGACGGAGCCATTGTCGAAACGGTAGAGTTTCTGGATATTCTCGCAGTCTTGAGCCAGGCAGGCCGGAACCCACTGGCGAAACAACAGACCGGGGGTATGATGATGTCGCCGGGACCAATGACACACGACGGGCTTCTGCATGACCCCCAGCCCGGGGACCTGACCCAGAACACCTATGATCTGACCCACGCCATGCTGACCGATCTGGCGCTGAGCTATACGTCGCCCGGCGATCATCTGGTCCGGTTCTGGAACGCGGACATGAACTGGTTCGGCCCGGCCGGCATCGGAGCCAGCCTCTCTATTCCCGGCTACCAACGCGGACACACCCTGCCTTTCGAAGCAAAGCAAGACGTGGTGAAGATCCACGACTGGGAACTTGCACTGGCCGAAGGCAACATTGCCGCCTTCATGTGGTGGCCTTGCCTGACCCTTCGCAACACCGGCGATTACCTCGGCGCGCCTGCCAATGACGTGGCTGCCGAAATGCGCGTCGTGGACCTTTATCGCCGCGACGGCGACAAGCTCGCCGAGAACTGGATATTCATCGACATCCTGCATTTCCTTGCCGAACAGGGCGTTGATCTTTTGGCCAATACTGGAGAGACCGAATGACCCAATTCATGCCCGATCGCTCGAAATCGCATCATCCGGCCGCCGCCTTGTCGCGGGGTCACATGCCCACGTCGTTCGACATATCTCTCAAGAACTACACCAAGGGCGGGGCGCACCGCATCCCGCCCTATCTCGGGCCGTCGCAATCGCTTGGCGGGTTCGATCCCGAGTACCGCAACATCGTCGACTATATCGTCCGCATCACCTATCGCATCTGGGAAACCGAGGCCCGTGAAGTCGAATATATCGAAGCGTGTTACTCCGACGATAGCCTTGTCTATGACGACTATGGTCTGCAGCACGGCAACGCCAAGATTGTCGACGACACGCACCACACGACCGGCGCAATCCCCGACATTATCCTTGACGCGGAAGAGGTGATCTGGGCTGGCGATGACACTATCGGATTTCACACTTCACACCTGACGCGCATCAAGGGCAAGAACACCGGGCCGAGCAAATACGGCGACCCGACCGGAGCTGAGGTCGACGTCATGGTCATTGCCAACTGTGTGGCACTTGGCAACGACATTTTTCTTGAGCACGTGCTTTACAACACATCCGCCATGCTCAAGCAGTTGGGCCTTGATCTTTGGGAAGAGGCGGACAGGCTGGCCGCCGATCCTTTCCCCGGCTGGCCGCGCAGCGCCGAAACTTGGGCCGATCTGCGGTCCGGTGTGCGTCCTGAGCGCCCGTTGAGCGTTGGCGAACCTGTTGAGGGGTTCGACCCCGATGCTTTTGCCAGAGCCATCCATGACAGCCTTTGGAATGGCGATGGGGCGGCACTGGATGAATGCTATGCCGCCGATCTGTCATTCGAAGGGACAACCGATCGCAAGTTTTTCGGGCGGGACGCTTATCGCGCCTACATCGCCGAATTGCGTGAAGCCTTCCCTGACATGAAACACCATGTCGACGAGGTCTACTGGATGGGCAACGATGACGATGGTTATCTGATCTCGACCCGTTGGAGCGCCGATGCCACCCATACCGGCGGCATTCTCTACCGAGACCCCACGGGGCAGAAATGCCAGATCTGGGGCATCACGCAACAGCGCGTCAAGAATGGCGTGGTTCAGCAGGAATGGCAGCTTTTCAACGAGTTGGACCTGATGATCCAGATCGCCATGGCCCGCCGCGATGGCTGATTATCAGGACGCCAAGGCGCTTGTCCGCTCCGCCAATGCGGCTATTGATGCGGCAGGCACGGAAAGTGTTTTCGAGGCGATGACACCTCATTTCGCCGCCAATCTTGCGTGGCGCGGCATGTACCCGTTTCATGAGCAGATCAGTCCGGAACGCGTTGCTGACGTCTTCTGGCGGCCGTTGAAACAGGCCATGGGGCCATTGCAACGGCGGCCGGACATTTTCTTTGCCGGACGGAACGAACTTGACGGGTTTTCCTCGGTCTGGGTTGTCGAAATGGGGCATCTGATGGGCACATGGGATCAGTCCTGGATCGGGCTCGCACCCTCCCGCAAGCTTTCGTTTCTGCGCTATTGCGAGTTTCACCGCATTGAGAAGGAAAAGATCGTCGAAACCGCCTGCTACGTTGATATCCTGAACCTTTTGGCGCAATCGGGACGTCATCCAAGCGCGGGCACAACCGGATCGGTCCTGTTGACGCCTGGACCTGCGACGCATGATGGCCTTTTGTACGATGCGCATTCGGAAACCGAAGGCCGGGCGAGTGTCGGTCTGATCTCTGACATGGTCACCGATTTGCGCGCGAACAAAGTTGGCTCGCCCGAAGAGCACATGACCCGTTTCTGGACGCCCAATATGTGCTGGTTCGGCCCCGGCGGCATCGGCGCCAGCGCATTCTTCGATGGTTATCGGCGCGGCCACTCAGGACCGTTCGAGGAGGGTCTGGAATACGTTCGCCACACCGAACATGTCGCGCGTTTGGGCGAGGGCAACTACGGCGGGTTTTTCGGCTATCCCAGCCTATCCCTACGGTCGAAGGGTGGGTTTCTTAGTCTACCGCCTGGCGAAGTCGAAGCCGACATGCGGATCGTGGATCTCTACCGCCGCGATGGCGAAAAACTGGCCGAGAACTGGATCTTCATCGACATCCCACATTTCTTGGCCATGCAAGGAGTGGACATTCTGGCAGAGCTTGGGCGCGAAAGCTGATCAGGTTCTGTTTGCCACGGTGCCGCGCTCGACCAGTTCTGGCACGATGCTCACGTTACCTGCTGTGTCGTTTCCGGCTATCGCAGCTAGCATCAGCGAGACGGATTGGTCGATCATCCGGTTGATCGGCTGGCGCAATGTCGTCAGATCATACTCAGGCAATGCCGCCATTGGAATGTCGTCAAAGCCGACAATCGACACGTCTTGCGGCACCGTGAGTTTCAACTCGCTGCGAATTACGCCGAGTGCTTCGATCGCCATGTAGTCGTTGGCGATGAAGATCGCATCTGGCCGCTTTGACGCTGGTCTGTCCAAAAGTTTGAGGGCAGCAGAGCGCGTCTCAGCCAGATCAAAATGCCCGGCAGCATGATCAAACAGGCTGTGTCCCTGATCCGACAGCTCTTGCTCAAATCCCAATTGGCGGTCGCGCCCGGTCGAAGATTCCGCCCAACCGGACAGCAACGCAATCTTCTGGTGCCCAGTTTCAATGAGATAGCGCGCTGCCAAGCGTCCGCCCAGGACATTGTCTGACGACACGCAAGACACACCTTCCTCAGCCTTTATCCGGTTGAACATAACGACTGAGATACCTTGATCCTGGCAATGCTTGCAAAGCGACGAAGACAGTTCGACCGATGCGGTGATAATCCCGTCAACCTTGTATTCCAGCAATTCGGATACCGTCTCTTCGACCCCGACTGCGGTTTCCGGCATCATGAAAACCATCGCGTGATAGCCGTTCTTCTGCAATTCGATACAGAGCTTTTCCAGTGCCAGCGCATAGAATTGATTGTCCAGATAGCTGAACAGCAAGGCGATGATCTTCGAGCGCCCAGTGATCATCGACCGGGCAAGAGCGTTTGGCCTATAGCCCAACTCCTTGGCCGCATCGAAGATTCTCTTCTTCGCTTCCGCCGATACGCCGGACTGAGTGGGTACACGAGAGAAGGCGCGGCTCACGGCTGATTGCGACACGCCCGCCCGTTTGGCGACGTCGACCGAAGTTACTGAATTCTTCCTGGCCATGTTCCAGATGCCCCGAATTTTTTGTTCCATTTGCCCCGTAATCAACGGAGAATCCGAGGATATTTTCTGCGTGGGCCGGAAGGCTTTCCACGATCCTATCTCTACCGAATGACCCAGGTCAATTGACGGATAGGCAGTATGTTTTGAAGCCTTCAACCCGTCTCGACGTCCGCTCATTTCAGTCGTTCTAAGCGGCAGAGGTTTCGTTTCGTCTTGACGCTGCACATCCTCAAACCATTGGGTGTCCTGCAGACATGACATTCTGCGGCGACCGTATCCGCGACACACGCTGCTGCATTGCCTGTCATCGCCATGGCGGCCAAGGCCCGTCTTCAACATCCACAATGTCGGCTTATGCGTTTCTAGGCCATCGGCGCAGTTCGCCCTTGGACCTCCAAGCCGCCGAAAGCGCTCGCAGAAGATGCCCATTTGAGTGGCTGCCCTAAACGGGCGATCAGCCCTGCTTGCACAATCGCCCAGTCAGCACGGTGCTGATGACGGGGCGTGGAGGGAGGATCGGAGGGCAAATCATGCCAAGAGTCCAACTTCCCGCAGTTACCCCCATGTGCAAAGCCTGGAACAAAGGGCGCATCATCGGACAGAAACGTCCACTGCTGCCAAAACAGGTTTGGGCGATCCGTGCTCGATTCGAGCTTGCAGGCAATCTGCGCGACCTGACTTTGTTCAACGTCGCCATCGACAGCAAGCTTCGAGGCTGTGATCTGGTCAAGCTAACCGTGCCTGATCTTATCAAAAACCATCGCGTCCGGGAACGTGTTTCGGTGATCCAGAGCAAAACCAAGCGACCCGTTCAATTTGAACTGTCGGAAAACACGCGAAAAACCGTTCTGGCCTGGGTCAGAACTCCAGAGATGCTTGCTTGCCTGTTCATGTTTCCAAGCCGGTTTCACGACCGACCACACATCTCGACGCGTCAGTACGCACGGCTTATTCGCGACTGGGTGAAGGCGATCGGGCTGGAGCCGAGTGGATACGGTTTACACTCGCTCCGCCGCACAAAGGCGGCCGAGATCTATCGTAAGACGGGCAACCTTCGCGCGGCGCAACTGCTCCTTGGCCACACCAAAGTCGACAGCACGATGCATTAACTTGGTGTCGAATTGGAAGATGCTCTGAGCATAGCCGAGCTCATCGACATATGACCTACCTTGGCGAGCGGTTCTGCCGTTCGCCATCTCATAACGCGATAAACGGCGACTTCGGCGATATGAGTTGCAAAACAGCGATAGCCATGCCGCAGATGCGAGGTATTTCTGCGTCAGCAATAGCTGCGACTGCACAAGTCCGGTTTGTCCGCATATCGGAAGTTGCAATGTTGGCAGCGGCAGAGCAGTTCAGACGTGGAATTCACGTTGATACGGATGCAAATCGGGCATTCCGCACAATATGCTGTCATTGGCTGACCCTGCGCGCCGACTTTCCCTTGCCTACATCAGTTGCCAAAGATGTTGTTCAGCAGGTTGTTGATCGCATTTTCGAACCCATTGCCCTGATTGCGGCGCTGACGTCTGGGTTGCTCTTGCCGGACGGGCGGATCGGGGGCCAGCATCGGCAGCGGTGTGGGTGTCATCCCCTCGGTCACGCGCACCATCGTCTCTTTCCAAATCTCCGCAGGTAACCCGCCGCCGGTCACGCCGGACAGGGGGGTGTTGTCGTCATACCCCATCCAGACTCCGGTCACATAATCAGCCGTGAACCCGATGAACCAGGCATCCCGCGCCGCCTGCGTGGTGCCGGTCTTACCTGCCACCTGCCAGCCGGGTAGTTTCGCGCGCCCGCCCGTGCCTTCGGACACGACACGTTCCATCATCCAGGTCAGTTGCTTGGCTGCCTTATCGTTGATCACCCGCTCACCGATGCCGGTACTCGTCGCCATCAGAGGGGCGTCGTCCCCCAGCAGCTTCAGCTCGGTCAACCCATAGGGCTCAACCGCTGAGCCACCATTCAGGATACCGGCATAGGCCCCCGTCATCTCGATCAACGTGCTTTCTGACGCGCCCAGCGCCAGCGCGGGTCCCTCGGCCAGATTGCTTTCAATGCCAAACTCACTGGCGACGGTACGGACATTTTCCAGACCGGCAACCTCGGCCACTTTCACCGCCGGGATGTTCAACGAGTTCTTGAGGGCATCAGCAAGCGTGACGCGCCCATAATGCTTGTTGGTATAGTTCTTGGGGCACCATTGCCCCGAACCGGCGATATTGATGCAATAGGGCTCGTCCACCACCGTATCCAGCGGCGAATAGCCCAGCTCCAGCGCGGTGGCATAAACGAAGGGTTTGAAGGATGATCCGGTTTGCCTCAGCGCCTGTGTGGCCCGGTTGAATGCGCCCGATACGCGGGTCTTGCGCCCGCCGACCATCGCCCGCACGGCACCATCTGCGGACATCACCACAATCGCGGCCTGCGCCTTGGACCCTTCGCGGACCTTTTCCTTGAAGATATATTGCAATGCCTCTTCTGCGGATTTCTGCAGGCGCTGGTCGAGCGTAGTTCGGATCACTACATCATCGGTGGTGTCGGACCCAAAAAAGCTGGGCAATTCCGTGATGACCCAATCGGCAAAATACCCGCCGGCGCGTGCAGCCGCAGCCGCAGACAATTGCGCCGGGTTGCTGCGCGCCCCGCTGGCCTGGGCAGTGGTCAGATAGCCCTGCGCCTCCATCAGCCCAATCACCAACTGCGCCCTATCCTGCGAGCGTTGCAGGTTATTTGTCGGCGCATACCGCGTCGGGGCAACCAGCAGACCTGCCAGCATCGCCGCCTGCGAGGGGCTGACCTCGGCGGCAGAAATCCCGAAATAGCGCTGGCTTGCCGCCTCAAAGCCCCGCGCACCGGACCCGAGGAAGGCACGGTTCAGATAGATGGTCAGGATTTCATCCTTGGAGTATTTGACCTCCATCGCGATCGCATAGACAGCCTCTTTGCCCTTGCGCCAAAGGGATCCCTGACGGCAATCAGCCTCATAGGCGGCCTCAGACTCCCATTCGCTGGGCACATAAGGCACGCCCAGACACAACAGCTTGGCCGTCTGCTGGGTGATCGTCGACCCGCCATGGCCAGACAAAGGCCCGCGCCCTTCGCGCAGGTTGATACGCACAGCGCTAGCGACACCCCGCGGACTGACGCCGAAATGGCGGTAGAATCGCTTGTCCTCGGTGGCGACCACTGCATTCTTCAGATACGGAGAAACCGTGTCCGCCGTGATTACCCCGCCGAACTGATCCCCACGCCAGGCAAAGACTTTGCCATCCCGATCCAACAACGTGACCGACCCGCGCGCGCGCCCGTCTAGCAAAGCATCGACATCAGGCAAAGAGGTATAGACAACCCCGACAGCCAGCGCCAGCAACAGGGCAGCCACAGCGCCCACGCGCCAGCTTACCCCCCAGATCAGGCGCCAGACCCAGCGAAACAACCGGCGAAAAAAGCCACCACCACCGCCGGATTTCCGGCGTGTCTTTCTCCGTGTGCTTTTGCGGGTTGTCGTTTTGCGCGCCGCAGCCTTTTTGCCTGCGGGTTTCGCAGTGCCTTTGGTCGCCGTGGGTTTTCGCCCCTTCGACGCGTATCTTTTGTCCGCCACAAGCGGTGCCTTGCGGCGCCTGGACTCAGTCATGCTCAAACTCTGCCCGGTTATCGTTTTGAGGCACCATACCCTGCTATACCGATGAAGTAGAGGTCTGAATTTCCGGAATGCACCCTCTCTAACGCGCCTAAATTTTAATCGATATGCAGAATCTGTGCAAAAATTGTGCACTCACTCACCAATTCCTCCCGAATTTGACCACTGAACCGTTCCTTACACAGCTTCGGCACGCTCTTTTTCTGCAGGTGCAAACACGCCGGACAGACCGGGGAAGCAGAGGGGAACAGCGTGAAACTGATTATTGCAACAATCAAACCGTTCAAGCTCGAGGAGGTGCGCGAGGCACTGACCGACGCGGGCATACGCGGCATGATGGTAACCGAGATCAAGGGCTTCGGCTCGCAATCGGGGCACACGGAAATCTATCGCGGTGCCGAATACGCGGTGAACTTTGTACCCAAGATCAAGCTTGAGATCGTGGTGCCCGCCACGATGGCCGACCAGATCGTAGAAACCATCACCAAATCCGCCAAGACCGGCAAGATCGGCGACGGCAAGATTTTCGTCCTCGACGTTGAGCAGGCCCTGCGCGTGCGGACCGGGGAAACGAACGAAGAAGCGCTTTAAGCGCCCCCACTCAACACTATTCGAGGACTGACAATGAACCTGATGAAATCTCTCATCCCTGCCGCCGCGATAGTCGCGCTGCCGCAGATTGGCCTAGCGCAGGAGGCCGCCACCGGCGAAGCCGCGCTGCACACACAATACATCTTCACCACGCTGCTGTTTCTGATGGCAGGGTTCCTGGTGTTCTTCATGGCCGCCGGCTTTGCCATGCTCGAAGGCGGGCTGGTGCGGTCGAAAAACGTGGCCATGCAGATGATCAAGAACGTGGCGCTGTTTTCCTTTGCCGCGATCATGTACTGGCTGATCGGCTTCAACCTGATGTATCCCGGCGACGGCTGGACCATCGCGGGGTGGGTTGGACCGTTCTTCAAAACCACAGTCCTGGATCCGGTGGGCGTGGGTGCTGACGCCGCGGCATTGGATTATGCTTCGGTTGGTTCGGACTTCTTCTTCCAGCTGGTGTTTGTGGCCGCAACCGCGTCGATCGTATCGGGTGCTGTAGCTGAACGTATCAAGCTGTGGCCCTTCCTGGTTTTCGTGATTGTTCTGACCGGCGTCATGTACCCGATCTCTGGCTCATGGCAGTGGGGCGGTGGCTGGTTGTCCGAGGCTGGTTTCTCGGATTTTGCTGGCTCGACCATCGTGCATTCGGTTGGCGGCTGGGCAGCTCTGGCAGGTGCCCTGATCCTGGGTCCGCGGATTGGCAAGTACAAAGACGGCAAGGTTCATCCGATGCCCGGTTCGAACCTGGCGCTGGCCACTTTGGGGACATTCATCCTGTGGCTGGGATGGTTCGGCTTCAACGGCGGCTCGCAGCTGGCGATGGGAACCGTGGGTGACGTATCCGACGTGTCGCGCATCTTTGCTAACACCAACATGGCCGCAGCGGCAGGCGCAGTGGCAGCCCTGATCCTGACACAGCTGCTGTACAAAAAGCCTGATCTGACCATGGTGCTGAACGGCGCGCTGGCCGGCCTGGTGTCGATCACTGCGGAACCGCTGGCCCCGACGCTGTTCGGCGCGCTGTGGATCGGTGCCGTAGGCGGTATCATCGTGGTCTTCGCGGTTCCGATGCTGGACAAGTTCAAGATCGACGACGTTGTCGGTGCCATCCCGGTTCACCTGTTCGCCGGGATCTGGGGCACCATCGCCGTGATCTTTTACGGCGAAGCCAGCCTGGGTACGCAGCTGTTGGGTATCCTCGCCTACGGTCTGTTCACCTTTGTCGGCGCTTTGATCCTGTGGTCGATCCTGAAGGCCACCGTCGGCATTCGAGTCAGCGAAGAGGACGAGATCAACGGCCTGGACATGGCGGAACTGGGCATGGAAGCGTACCCGGAGTTCTCTAAGGGCTGATATCCAACCCAACCCAACAAAAAACCCGGGCGGTGTCGCCCGGGTTTCTTTTTTTCCGCAGATTTAAACTCCGACGTCGATAATCGCTTTGGCCAGAATCGGAACCGTGTTGGCATTCAGCCCGGCAATGTTCAGACGGCTGTCGCCGACCATGTAGATGCCGTGATCAGCGCGCAGTTGTTCCACCAGTTCCGGTGCCGCGCCCAAGCGCGAGAACATGCCGCGATGCTGGGCGACAAAGCCGAACCGGTCGGAGCCGCTGTGGCGTTGCAGCTCATCGGCCAGTTGCTGGCGCAGCCCCAGCATGGACAAGCGGATCTCTTCCAGCTCGGCCTCCCAGTCGGCCCGCAGGACGGGGTCGGTCAGGATCGTGGTGACCACGCGCGCGCCGTGGTCGGGCGGGAATGAATAGTTCTGGCGGTTCAGAAAGGCCAGCGTGCTCTGGTTCAACGCGGTCTGTCCCGCATCTGCGCTGATTGCCATCAATAGGCCCGTGCGTTCACGGTAGACGCCGAAATTCTTGGAACACGACGCCGCGATCAGGCATTCCTTGACCGAAGAAGCAACAAGGCGGGTCGCCTGCGCATCCTCTTCCAGACCGTCGCCAAAACCCTGATAGGCAATGTCGATCATCGCCACGAGGCCAAGCTCGTTGATGATGTTCACCACTTCCTGCCACTGCACCAGGTTCAGGTTGGCCCCGGTCGGGTTGTGGCAACAGCCGTGCAACAACACCACGTCGCCCGACTTGGCGGTTTTCAGATCGGCAACCATGCCGTCGAAATCGACGCCACGAGTCTCGCCATCGAAATAGCGGTATGGAACCGCTTCGATCCCCAGATAATTCAGGATCGACAGATGGTTCGGCCAGGTCGGGTTCGAGACGAACACGCGGGCCGAAGGGTTGGCCATGCGGATCATCTCAAACGCTTGACGGCATGCGCCAGTGCCGCCGGGCGTAGCCACAGCGGCAATGTTGCCACGCGGCACCGATGTGCGCAGGATCAGGTCAATCATCGCATCCGCATAGGCCGGATCACCAGCCAGACCGGTATAGGCCTTGCTTTCCTGCTCTTCCAGAATGCGCTTTTCGGCGGCCTTGACCGCGCGCATCACTGGCGTGATGCCTTCGGCATTCTTGTAGACGCCAACACCCAGGTCGATCTTCTGATCGCGCGGGTCTTCGCGGTACATCTGCATCAGCGCTAGAATCTTGTCGGCAGGTTGCGGTTTGAGATGTTCAAACATCAGGTCTCTCCGGTTGCGACGGGCAGGGTCGGGAAGGCACCCCATTCAGCCCAGGAGCCGTCATAAAGCGAGTGGTCTTTCTTGCCCATGCGCTCGAGCGCAAGGCTGAGAATCGCGGCAGTCACACCCGACCCGCATGAGGTAATCGCCGGTTTCGACAGGTCGACGCCAGCGGCCTCGAAAATGGCGCGGCATTCCTCGGGCGATTTCATCGTGTGATTCTTGTTCAGCAAGGTGCCGAAGGGGACGTTTCGTGATCCGGGAATACGACCAGACCGCAGCCCTTCGCGCGGCTCGGGATCGGTACCCGCGAAGCGACCGGCTGCGCGTGCGTCGATGATCTCGTGATCCCCCAGCTTGGCTGCGGCAGATACCTGCGTGACATCACGCACCAGATGGTTCTGAACCCGCACGGTCATGTGGCGGTCGCGGATAACAGGAGGCAGGTCTTCAACCTCTCGCCCCTCGGCAAGCCATTTCGGCAAGCCACCGTCCAGCACGGCAATGTTGTCCTGCCCCATCAGGCGGAACATCCACCAGACCCGCGCAGCCGAGGACAGCCCCGAGCCGTCATAGACCACCACCTGATGGCCATCCCCCACGCCCATCGCCCGCAGGCGCGACATGAATTTCTCGACCGGAGGCACCATATGCGGCAGGTCCGACCGAAGATCGGCAATATCATCAATGTCAAAGAATCTCGCGCCGGGGATATGGGTCGCGTCATATTCCGCTTTGGCGTCGCGTCCGTGTTGCGGCAGATACCATGATCCGTCCAGGACCCGCAGGTCCGGATCCTTGAGATGGGCCGCAAGCCATTCGGTTGAAACGAGGGTTTTGGGATCGTCCTGCATCAATGCCTCCCCTATGCGCGCTTGGTTTGTCCCTATACGCGCGCGCATGTCTGTTCAAGGCTGGATGGCGGCCTGTACCGCTAACGGGCCCGCCTGAGGCGGAAAAACTGAGCGATCCCGATCAGACTGATCAAAATCCAGAAGGATTCGATCAGCATCGAGGCCAAATTGAAGTTCTCAAACAGCGAATAGACGATCAGAATCGACCCCAACAGGTTTACCACTGGAAAGGCCAGGTCGTCGGAATTCATCATCCGCATCTGCGTGGCGAAATACGCAGCGACCACGATCATCGCCCCGATTGAGCCGATTCCATCCGCGATGGTCAAAGTGTCAAGAAACGCAGTCATGATCAGCCCTTGCCGTTTTCAGGAAACTCGCTGTGTTGCCCATAATGGTGCATGTTCAAAAACGCTGCCCCCTGCGCGCCCGCACGATAGCCATGCGGCAGATCGGCGGCAAAACGCAGACCCTGTCCAGCGTTTAGCGGCACCCAGGCCTCACCACGCAGAATTTCAAGCGTACCGGAAAGGACAAAGACCTCTTCGGTCACGCCCGCCGCATGCGCGGGCGACTCGTGGCATTGGTTTGGGGTCAGACTGACGTGAAAGGTTTCGGCCCCTAGCGCGGAATCAAACGGAAAGACGATCTTGACCTCGATGCTGCCCGGAAAAGTCACGGTCTGAAAAACAGAGGGGTCCCCATTCGCGGTTTCAATCAGCGCGCTCAGCGGCAGTTGGAACCCCTTGGCGATCTTCCACAAAGTGGCGATGGTTGGGCTGGATTCGCCACGCTCGATCTGCCCCAGCATGGCTTTGCTGACGCCTGTCATCTCGGCGACTTTGGACAGGCTCAGCCCGGATGCCGCCCGCATGTCCCGTAATTTCAGCGTGATCTCGTCCGGTGCCATGATGCCGTCTTTCGAATCCTCTTGTGCGTTATAGCGCACATGTGGTACGTGCGCTATAACGCACAAACCCCAAGACATGCAACCCGAGGCAAAAGGGAAACAGCATCATGCCATTGTACCGATCCAGAACCTCAACCCATGGCCGCAACATGGCCGGTGCCCGCGGCCTGTGGCGCGCGACTGGCATGGGCGACGACGATTTCGGCAAGCCGATCATCGCCATCGTCAACTCGTTCACCCAGTTCGTGCCGGGCCACGTGCACCTGAAGGATCTGGGCCAGATGGTCGCCCGCGAGGTCGAAGCCGCAGGCGGTGTCGCCAAAGAATTCAACACCATCGCGGTGGATGACGGTATCGCCATGGGACATGACGGGATGCTGTATTCGCTGCCCTCACGTGAGGTAATCGCGGATTCAGTTGAATATATGGTCAACGCCCATTGCGCCGATGCGATGGTGTGTATCTCGAACTGCGACAAGATCACGCCCGGCATGCTGATGGCCGCGATGCGCCTGAACATCCCCGCCATTTTCGTCTCGGGTGGGCCAATGGAGGCGGGCAAGATCGACATCGCCGATCTGGACGCCAAAAAGATCGACCTCGTGGACGCTATGGTGGCCGCCGCTGACGACAAGTTCACCGATGAGCAGGTTCAGCATATCGAGGAAAACGCCTGCCCGACTTGCGGGTCGTGCTCGGGCATGTTCACCGCCAACTCGATGAACTGTCTGGCCGAGGCGCTGGGTCTGGCGCTGCCGGGCAACGGCTCGACTCTGGCCACACATGCGGACCGCAAAGAGCTGTTCCTTGAAGCCGGTCGCCGGATCGTCGAGATCACCAAACGGCACTATGATCTGGACGAGAAAGGCTTCCTCCCGCGCGAAATCGCCACGTTCGAGGCGTTCGAAAACGCAATGAGCCTGGATATCGCCATGGGCGGATCGACCAACACGGTGCTGCATCTGCTGGCCATCGCGCATGAGGGCGAGGTGGATTTCACCATGACCGACATGGACCGTCTCAGCCGTCAGGTGCCCTGCCTGTGTAAGGTCGCACCCAATACCGAGAATGTGCATATGGAAGACGTCCACCGCGCCGGCGGCATCTTTTCGATCCTGGGTGAGCTCAGCCGCGCAGGCCTGCTGCACGAGGATTGCAGCACGGTCCATTCCGGCACGATGGGTGAGGCGATTGCCAATTGGGACATCAAGGTGGCCAACAACCCCAAGGCGCAAGACTTGTTCAAGGCCGCGCCGGGCGGTGTGCGCACCACGCAGGCGTTCAGCCAGTCGAACCGCTACAAAGAGCTGGACACGGACCGCGAAGGCGGTGTGATCCGGTCGAAAGAGCACGCCTTCAGCCAGGATGGCGGTCTGGCGGTTCTGTTCGGCAATATTGCCCGCGACGGCTGTATCGTGAAAACAGCCGGTGTCGATCCGGCCAGCCTGACCTTCACCGGGTCGGCCTATGTCTGCGAAAGCCAGGATCAGGCGGTGAATGACATTCTGACTAGCAAGGTCAAAGAGGGCGACGTGGTGGTCATCCGCTATGAAGGCCCGCGCGGCGGTCCGGGGATGCAGGAAATGCTGTACCCGACGTCTTACCTGAAATCCAAAGGTCTGGGAAAAGCCTGTGCTTTGCTGACGGATGGACGGTTCTCGGGTGGTACCTCCGGCCTGTCGATCGGCCATGTCTCACCCGAGGCGGCCGAAGGTGGCGAGATCGGACTGGTGCGCCAGGGTGACCGGATTGAGATCGACATCCCCAACCGCTCGATCCATCTGGCAGTCTCAGATGAAGTGCTTGCCGAACGACGCCAGGAGCAGGATGCAAAAGGCTGGATACCGGCAGCGCCCCGCAAGCGCAAAGTCTCAACCGCGCTCAAAGCATATGCCAAACTGACAACCAGCGCGGCAAAAGGGGCCGTGCGGGAGGTCTAAGACATAAGGGCCGGACACCAAATCAAGTGATCCGGCCCAATCAATTCCCAAAGCGCTCCCGCGCCTTCTGGCGCTATCCGCTTTGGTCTTGGGCCTGGGGCGGCGCATAGCGCGGCGCCAGACCCAACCAGAGGAGATGTTTCGCAAGATACATTGCCGATGGGCGGGGAAGGTGATTTCCAGCTCAATCCCCAAGCTTGGCGTGGACTTCATCCAGATCAATCTCGGCGATCGGCATCTTGTTGGCCGGATCTTCAAAATCATATTTGAATAGATCGAAATCCTGTTTGTAGATCTCGTAGACAAGATGCATCGACAGGTCGTCGAAATAGTCCTCGACAGGATGCTTTCGTTTGGGTCCGTGGCCTTCGGATTCGTTGAACCGCGGGATTTCGGACAGGGCCACCTTGTGTGGCGTGTCCAAGTTGCTCAGAACACCTTGCATCCCATCGTTGAACTTCTCGGTCCAGAAGATGCGATCATATCGTCCGCCATTTGCAATAAACGTCGACACATGGCCAGACATGGCGGACCAGTGGATATCCGGGTCCATGGGCCTGCGCCACCTGATCGTGTCACGAGCAAATAACAGGAATCTGCGGAAACTGGCGACCTGGTCGAAATCACCCTGACCGTCCTCTCCGCCAACCTCGATGCCGTAATTGTAGATCAGCGTCGGCACCAGATTGCCGCGATACCGTTTGCCGTTGCGCTGAATTCCACAGATCTTGTCAAAGAACGAACTGAGAATTCGCGTGTACGGGTTCCGCACGCAGGTGAAAGAAAAGGAGTTATGATTTCGGACATTTGTCGAAATCGGCTCCTGGCTGGGACCGAACGCCCACTTATGCATCCCGTCCTTGGCATCGTGGATATCGCCGTCAAAAAAACGGCCATGATCCGAAAAATACATGATTTGCCCGATGGTTGAGCATGCACATTTCGGGACAACACGGTAAACCATGCTCTCGCTCTCGGTCATCCATGTACCGGGAAAACCCATTTGCTGCGCCTCCTCAACAGGTCGTAACTCACTATTCGCGCCTGCTTTTGTATCTACAGAACCAAAAATAATCTGTTTATTCAATCGCTCATCCTCAGTATCACAGAGGGAACCGGGCAGAAACGGATAACAAAGAACTGAAATGGCAAAAATTGCCTACATTTTGTTGTGCCACAAGGACCCTGACGCAATCATTGCGCAGGCCGAGCAGCTAACCGCCGCTGGCGATTGCATGGCCATACATTTTGACGCCCGCGCAAGTCGCGAGGCCTATGCACGCATTCAGGGCGCTCTTCAGGCCAATTCGAATGTCACTTTTGCAACCAAACGCATCAAATGCGGTTGGGGCGAGTGGTCTTTGGTACAGGCCACATTGAACGCTGTGCAAGCCGCCCTTGAGGCCTTTCCCCGCGCGACGCATTTCTACATGCTGTCAGGGGATTGCATGGCGATCAAAACAGCGGAATACGCCCATCAGTTCCTGAACGACAACGACAGGGATTTTGTCGAAAGCCACGACTTTTTTGCCAGTAATTGGATCAAGACCGGCATGAAAGAAGACCGGCTGATCTATCGCCATTTTTTCAATGAACGCACCCAGAGCAGACGATTCTATACATCCTATGACGTACAGAAAAAACTTGGTCTGACCCGCGAGGTTCCGGCTGACATCCAGGTCATGATCGGCAGTCAGTGGTGGTGTCTGCGCCGTCATACTGTTGAAATGATCTTTGAATTCCTGGCCCAGCGCCCGGATGTAATCCGCTTTTTCTCGACCACCTGGATACCGGATGAGACCTTCTTTCAAACGCTTGTCCGCCACCTTGTTCCCCGTGAAGAGATCGACAACCGAACGCTCACATTCCTGATGTTCTCGGACTACGGAATGCCCGTGACATTCTATAACGACCATTACGACATGCTGCTAGGGCAGGATTTTCTGTTCGCCCGCAAAATCAGCCCCGAGGCACATGAGCTGAAAGACCGGTTGGGCCAGCTCTATTCTGCGGATGGGGTGGATTTTCACATCTCGGATGAAGGTCGCAATCTCCATAGTTTCTTAACCGCAAGAGGGCGCGTCGGACGCCGCCACAAGCAAAGGTTCTGGGAGGCCGGAAATACGCTGGGACCGGACCGCGATGTTTTCCTGATCGTGTGCAAGAAATGGCATGTGGCCAAGCGCCTGGTCGATCAGATTAAGTCCGAAACCGATATCCCTTGTGTCGAGTATCTGTTCAACGAACAGGATACGGCTCTGCCCGATCTGGGTGGCATCGAAACGACCTTGCTCAAACGGTCCCGCCACCGGCGTGCTCTTGTGCGGATGCTGTTTGACAGTTTCGAAACCGACCGGCTGGTTCTATGCATCGATCCCTCAGATATCGAAATCATTCAGGACTTCTGTGCAGATCAGGTCAAAACCCATGTGCTTGAAGTCGAGTGTGAATATTCCGACGATTACCTGATCGGCCACGCCCGCCGTGTGGGGTTGGCCGGTCAGGACAGCCCGACCGAAACCGTGGCACGGCTTGTCCCAACTTTGCACAACGCGATGGAATACGAATCCGAGTTGATCCGGGGCACCGCGCAGGATCGACATGCACGCCTGCGGGAAACCAGCGACCGGACAGAAAACGAAGACGCCATTGTCCGGTTTCTGAATGTTTCACAGGAACAGGCGCAGGCCATCATGCGATTGGATTATTTGTTTGCAGATTGATGAGCCGGCGGCACCATCAGGTACCGCCGACAGCACGATCAGATGTCGAACTTGACGCCTTGCGCCAGCGGCAGCTCGGCTGAGTAGTTCACGGTGTTGGTCTGACGGCGCATATAGGCCTTCCACGCATCCGAGCCGCTTTCACGCCCGCCACCGGTTTCCTTCTCGCCACCAAATGCGCCACCGATCTCGGCCCCCGATGGCCCGATATTGACATTGGCAATGCCACAATCCGATCCCGCTGCGGTCAGGAATTGCTCGGCCTCGCGCATGTTCAGAGTGAATACGCAAGACGACAGACCTTGCGGTACGTCATTTTGCAATTCGATGGCTTCGTCGAACGCGTCGTACCCCATGACATAGAGGATCGGCGCAAAGGTTTCGGTCTTTACGGTTGCTGTCTGGCCAGGCATCTCGACAATCGCGGGCTGCATATAGACACCGGCGGGGACGTTTTCGGTCACGCGGTCGCCACCAAAGACTGCGCCGCCTTCGGCCTTTGCAGCGTCCAGCGCAGCGGTCATGGCCGCGCCCGAGGCTTCGTCCACCAGCGGACCGATCAAAGTGCCATCGATCAGCGGATTGCCGATGGGCAGACCGGCATAGGCTTTTTTCAACCGGCTCACCAACTCCTCGCGGATCGAGTTGTGAACGATCAGACGGCGCAGCGTGGTGCAGCGTTGACCGGCTGTGCCGACAGCAGAAAAGACAATCGCACGCACCGCCATTTCCAGATCGGCCGAAGGGCCCACGATCATCGCGTTATTGCCGCCAAGCTCGAGAATACAATTCCCGAACCGCTGCGCCACGATGGGGGCTACGGCACGGCCCATCCGTGTGGACCCGGTCGCCGAAATGACCGGCACGTCCTCGCTGGCCACCAGCGCCTCGCCCAGCGCGGCACCTCCGATCAGGGTCTGCAGCAGGTGGTCGGGAGCATCGCCAAATCGGGCCAGTGCACGTTCAAAGATCTTCTGGCAGGCCATCGCGGTCAAAGGCGTCTTTTCAGACGGCTTCCAGATCACCGGATCACCGCAGACCAGCGCCAGCGCGGCATTCCACGACCAGACCGCCACCGGGAAGTTGAAGGCTGAGATCACGCCCACCGGTCCTGCCGGGTGCCACGTTTCCATCATCCGGTGGCCCGGGCGCTCAGATGCGATGGTCAAACCATAAAGCTGGCGCGACAGGCCGACGGCGAAATCGCAGATGTCGATCATCTCCTGCACTTCACCCAGACCTTCCGAGGTGATCTTGCCTGCTTCCCAGCTGACCAGCGCACCCAGATCGTCCTTGGCGGCGCGCAATTCCTCGCCCAGCAGGCGGATCAGTTCGCCCCGGCGCGGGGCCGGAACCGTGCGCCACGCCTTGAATGCCGTCTTGGCATTGGCAAACACCGTGCCCATCCCTGACGCAGGCGTTTCATGCACCTCGGCCAGAATGCCGCCATCAATGGGCGAGCGTACAGCCAGCGTGCCGCCCATCAGCTCAGCGGCTGTCAGGTCCAGATTTGCAAGGGTTGTTTGGGCTGTCATAGCGATGTCTTTCATATCTCAGGCCGCCTTGTTCTGTTTGGTTATGTCCCCGGTGCGGTAAAGCTGACCGAATTCGGTGTTCAGGAAATCAGACAGGTTCACCTGCTCTTGCCGCACGAACCCTTTGCCGGGCAAAGCACCCGTTCGCATCAGATCAACCACACCCAGAACACCGGCAGCAGTGGTGATCTGAATGGCGCTCCAGACCTGACCATTGAGGGTACGGGCATAAGATTTGTTGATCAGGGATTTCTCGCGCAGAGCCCCATCGATCATGCCTTTTGCGGTGCAAAAAACCAGAACCACATCCTGATCGGTCCGCGGCAGCGCGGTCTCGAAGATTTCCTTCATCAGGTCGCGACGACGTTCCAATCCAAGATCATTCAGCAGCAAACGCAGAATATCACGGTGTCCCGGGTAGCGGATCGATCGGTACGACACGTCCCGCGCCTTTCCGTCCAGGGTTTCTGGCAAAGTGCCCAACCCGCCCGAGGTATTGAAGCATTCATATTCCACCCCGTCATGACCCAAACGCTCGTAATCCTCGAGCGGAGCGGTCTTGACCCGTTCGCCATTCACGATGGCATCGCACGGATTGCAATATTCGTTGATCAGCCCATCGGTGGACCAGGTCAGATTGTACTTCAATGCGTTGGTGGGATAGAGCGGCAGCGCCCCGACCCGCATATGCAGGCTGTCCAGCGTATCGAACTCGGCAGCCAAGGCCGCGCCGGCGATGCCGACAAAACCCGGTGCCAACCCGCATTGCGGCATAAACGCCGTCTCGCTGTCGGCGGCCAACTCGCGCACTGCGTTGGTGGCGGCAACATCTTCGGTCAGGTCAAAATAATGCGCGCCGGCCGATTTGGCGGCTTTGGCAATCCGTGGGGTCAGGAAAAACGGAGCCGCCGAGATAACCGCATCGAAACCGTTCAGACCCTCAGCCAGCTGCGTTTCATCGCTGACATCAATCTGGCGGGTCGAAACTCCCTGCCGATTCAGCACGGACAACGCCGCCAGATCGCGGTCGGCAACCGTGACAGAATAGTTGGATGAAGATTGCAGCAAAGTCGCGATCATCTGACCGATCTTGCCTGCTCCGATGACACAGATATTCCAGCTCAAAACGCGCCTCCTCTTTCGTTTCAGAAAGTATGAAGGCACAGTTGTTCAATCTGCAGAGGCAATCTTGACGAAAACGTCAAAACTATCGCCATATTGACGGACCTTCCGTCATACCGCCAATACTGGAATCGTCACTGCCTCAGGATTCGGCGTCCAACCCCTCGGTCGACAGGTCATCAAGCCTGGGCATCAGGCGCAACAATTCGCGGGCATAATCCGTCTGGGGGTTGGCGAATAAGTTATTGGTTTCCTGCAACTCGACAATTTGGCCCTGTTTCATCACTGCCACTCGGTCGCACATCTGACGTACCACCGGCAGGTCATGACTGATGAACAGCAGGGTCAGGCCCAGATGTTCCTGCAGGTCCTTCAAGATGTTCAGAATCTGCGCCTGAATGGACACGTCCAGCGCGCTGGTTGGCTCGTCACAAATCAGGAATCGCGGTTGCGTGGCCAGCGCACGTGCAATCGAGATACGTTGCCGCTGTCCGCCCGAGAATTCATGCGGGTATTTCTGCCCGGCCTCATGGCCGAGTCCCACCTGATCCAACAACTCATCGACGCGGCGTTTGATATCTGCACCTTCCATCAACCTGTGATGGCGGATCGGCTCGGCCACGATCTCATCCACCCGCATACGGGGATTGAGCGAGGAATACGGGTCCTGAAAGATCATCTGGATGTTCTTGCGATAGGCATCCAGCGCGGTCCGATTGGTCAGATCGCTCACCACCTGCCCGTCGAATGTAATCGTGCCGCCATCCACAGGGTACAACCCTGCAATCATCCGTGCGACAGTCGACTTGCCCGAGCCGGATTCACCCACAACGCCAAACACCTCACCTGCGCGGATGTCGAAACTTACCTCGTCAACGGCGGTGAAATAGGTGCGGTCCCAGGGCAGCAGGCCTTTGCGCTGCAGGAACTTCTTGGTCAGGTTGCGGATCTCGAACACCGGTTTGCTGGTGTCATTATCCACCTTGGGCCAGTGGCGGGCCATGTCTTCGATGGCAAAGCGTGTCTCGCGCCCACCATAGCTGATCTGGGGAAAGCGATGCAGTTTCAGGGTCGGGCGCGGCACGGCAGCGATCAGCGATTTGGTGTATTCATGGGTGGGCTGCCCCATCACCTGCGCGGTCGGGCCGGTTTCGACAACCTTGCCCGCATACATCACCGTCACTTTGTCCGTCGTGTCCGCGATCACACCCATGTCATGGGTGATCAGGATGACGCCCACTTGACGTTCCCGCGCCAGTTCTTTGATCAGGTCCAGAATCTGCGCCTGAACCGAGACGTCCAGCGCCGTGGTCGGCTCATCCGCGATGATCACATCCGGTTCGGTACACAAGGCAAGCGCGATGACCACACGCTGCCGCATCCCGCCCGAGAACTGGTGCGGATACTGGTCCAGCCGCGTGTCCGGATCAGGAATGCCAACCCGGTCAATCAGATCGCGCGCGCGTTGGTTCGCCTCGGCATCCGTGCCGCCCAGATGGGCCTGAATGGTCTCGGTCAGTTGTTCGCGCACGGTGAATAACGGGTTCAGCGAGGTCAGCGGGTCCTGAAAGATCATCGAGATCTTTTTGCCGCGCAACCCCCGCATCGCCTCGGCATCCAGACCACTGATCTGGTCACCGCTCAGCTGGATCGTGCCGCTGGCAATACGGCCGGGGCGATCCAACAATCCCATGATGGCCGCGCCAATGGTGGATTTACCGGCCCCGGATTCGCCAACCAAGCCGTGGATTTCTCCGGGTTCAACCGACAGGTCCACATGGTCCACGGCTGTGAACAATTTGCGGCGGGTGGGGAATTCGACCGTAAGGTCATTGATCGTCAGAAGGCTCATGAAATCACCGCAGCTTGGGGTTCAGCGCATCGCGCAGCCAGTCGCCCAGCAGGTTCACAGACAGGGCCAGCGCCAACAGGGTGCAGGCCGGGAAGAACAATATCCACCACTCACCCGAGAACAGGAAGCCCTGCCCGATGCGGATCAGCGTGCCCAATGACGGCTGGGTTGGTGGTGCCCCTACGCCGAGGAAGCTCAGCGTGGCTTCGGCAATGATCGCCAGCGCCAGTGAGATCGTGGCGATGACCAGAACCGGGCTGAGTACATTGGGCAGGATGTGGCGGAACATGATCGGGAAAGAACCGCGCCCGATCAGGCGGGCGGCCTGCACATATTCCTTGTTCTTTTCCACCAACGCAGCACCGCGGACGACCCGGGCAAACTGCACCCAGTCGGACAGGGCAATGGCGATGATCAGTACATAGATCGCCATCTCGTCACGATATTCGGGTGGGGTCACGCCTTTGGCGATGCCAAAGATCAGCATAGCGACCAGAATGGCCGGAAAGGTCAGCTGCACATCTGCGACCCGCATGATCAGCGTCTCGACCCAGCCGCCGAAATAGGCCGCGACCAGCCCCAGAACAACTCCGATGATTAGCGCCAGCAGCACCGCCGCAGCGCCGACAAACAGGGATATGCGCATCCCATAGAGGATGGTCGAGAACACATCCCGCCCCTGATCGTCGGTGCCCAGCAGGAACGTGTCCTGCGTAAAGGCATTCGGTGTGCCCGGCGGTGTAAATCCGTTCATCAGGTTCAGCGTTGCCGGATCAAACGGGTTATGCGGCGCAATCAGCGGGGCCAGTATTGCCGCCAGCACCAGCAGAACCACAACAAATGAGGCAACCATCGCCACGGGTGAATGACGGAAGGACCATGCGAAATCGCTGTCCCAGAACTGGGCCAGTCGTGATTTGGGCACTTGTCTCGAGGTTTCAGAAGTATCGGTCATGTGGCCCTCGCGTCGACACGCAGGCGCGGGTCAATGGCATAGTACAAAAGATCGACGATCAGATTGATCGACACGAACATGACCGAGATCAGCATCAGATAGGCGGCCATGACAGGGATATCGACAAACTGGATCGCATTTATGAACAGCAGGCCCACACCGGGCCACTGAAACACCGTCTCGGTGATGATGGCAAAGGCGATGATCGAGCCCAGCTGCAACCCGGTGATGGTGATCACCGGCACCAGCGTATTTTTCAGCGCATGGCGAAAATTGATCACCCGGTCCGACAGCCCACGCGCACGTGCAAAACGGACATAGTCGGCACGCAGGACCTCAAGCATTTCCGACCGCACCAGCCGCATGATCAGCGTCATCTGATACAGGCCCAGCGTGATCGCCGGGAGGATCAGCGCCTTGAGCCCCGAGGTCGTCAGGAACCCCGTGGACCAGCCGCCAATCATAACGGTCTCGCCCCTCCCAAAGCTGGGTAAAAGATCCAACTCGACCGAGAATATATAGATCAGCAATATCCCGATCAGGAAGGTCGGCAAGGAAACCCCAATCAGCGACACGGTCATGATGATATTCGCCGCCACCCCCTGTCGTCGGATCGCTGTGAAAACACCCAGCGCGATGCCAAGGGTGATGGCCAGAAAGCCCGACACAAAGGCCAGCTCCAATGTCGCGGGGGCGCGTTCGGCTATGATGGTCGAAACCGGTCGGCCTTGCCGGTAGGACACGCCAAAATTGCCCTGCACCGCGCCTTGCAGGAACTTGAAATATTGCACCGGAAACGGCTGATCCAGACCAAGATCGGACCGCAGCCGGTCGATATCGGCCTGCGTACGTTCCTGCCCCAGCATGTTGTCGATCGGATCACCGACAAAGCGGAACATCGAAAAGGCAACCAGACCCACGATCAGCAGCACGATCACGGATTGGAACATCCTTTGGACAATATAAGCGAACATTCGTTTTCCTCGTTGATCGGGCTGTCTATGCAGGCCCGGGCGGGGTGGTCAAGATACCGCTAACGCAAGCTAGCGTTTTCTGGCCCCGCCCCGGTTTCAGTTCACCGTTACCCAGCGCAGCAGAAAGAAGTTGTCCGGGCGCTGTGTCAGTTCGACATTGCTGCGTGTGCCCCAGACCAGGGGCTGCACATACATCGGCACATAGACCTGTTCGTCCTGAATGATCTGCGTGACCTCATCCAGCATCGCCTGCCGTTTGCCCGCATCCAACTCGGACTGGATCATCGGCAGCAGCTCATCCACCCGCGCGTTCGAAAATCCGCCGAAATTCCAGCTGCCCAGCTTTTTCTCTTCGTTTGGAGTGGCCACAAGGAAGCGCACGGGGTGTTCGGCATCAAATGTACCGGGGCTCCATCCCAGCAGGTACATATCGTATTTGCCTTCCCGGAGTTCCGGCCAGTAGTTACGGACCGGCATGGCATCCAGTTCCGCAGTGATCCCGATCTGGGCCAGCATGCTGACAACCGCCTGGCAAACGGCCTCATCATTCAGATAGCGGTCATTGGGGCATTTCAGCCCGAACGAAAACCCATCTGCATATCCGGCCTCGGTCAGCAGGGCCCTGGCGGCATCGACATCAAAGGCGGGACGGTCTGCATTCGCCTCGGAATAACCACTCATCGCCGGGCTGACCAGTTGCGAGGCCGCTTCGGCATTCCCCCGCATGATAGTCGCAAGAATGGCATCCACATTGACCGCCTGTGCCACTGCCTTGCGGACGCGCGGGTCACGGAACGGGTTCGGTTTGCCCGCATCGTCGGTGTATTTAAGCACCTCGGCCTGATGATCGAACCCCAACATGATGACCCGTGCCTCGATCCCCTGAATGACGTCGACATCCCCGTTTTCCTTCAGGCGCGCCACGTCCTGAATCGGCACCGGGTTGATCATGTCCACATCGCCTGACAACAAGGCTGCAACCGCTGTCGCCGGGTTTTGGATCGGAGTGAACTCAGCACTTGTGATGTTGTGGTCGGCCTGATCCCACCAGCCGTCAAAGGGCTCAAGAACCGTGCGCAGGCCGGGCTCTCGTGCCGCAAGTTTGAAGGCGCCTGTGCCGTTGGCGTTCAGGGTGGCGTAATTCCCGACCTCTTTGTCGGGCACCGCTGCGTCATTGGCCTCGGCCCAGCCCTGATCCATGATCATCCAGTTGGCGATTGAGGATGGGAATAACGGGTTCGGCGCAGTCGTCATGAAATCGACCGTATAGTCGTCGACCAAGATCACCTCGCTGATGGGCGCGAACCAGCTGCGGGTATCCGCTGCCTCGCCCGAGGCGCGCTGATAGCTGAACAGAACGTCCTGCGCATCAAAGCTGCTACCGTCATGGAAGGTCACGCCCTCACGCAGGTTAAAGCGCCAACCTTCGCCGTCGCCAATCGTCTCCCAGCTGACGGCCAGCGTGGGTTGAACGCTCATGTCCTTGTCACGGCGTACAAGGCCTTCGTAGACATTGTTCAGAAACCCCAGAACAGGGGCCGAGTTGACCGCGTGCGGGTCCATCGTCTGCGGGTCCGTGGTCGAGGCCCATTTGAATTCGGCAGCCTGAACGCTGGTGGTGGCCAGCAAGGCCAAAGCAATGGCACTGTTCCTGAGGGTCATGGCGAAATCTCCCTTTTTTGCCCCGCGATGCGGTGTTGCGCTTAACAATAGCGCAAAAGGCAGGGCGCGAAACCGCGCCCTGCCAAATCACTGATCTGAATGGCTTAGTTCAGAGTGAAATATTTGACCTTGGGCTGATCTTCGGCATCCACTTCGATGCCCACACCGTCGGCCATACCCCAGTTCAGAACCTGGTGATGAATGGGGATGTAAAGCGCTTCGTCCTGCACAACCCGCCAGATGTCGGCGATGTCGGCATTCCGAGCGTCAAGATCGGTATTCGAGGCAAGCGACTTGATCTTCCCGTCCAGCGCATCGTCCTGATAACCGGTGCCGTTCCACGTGCCGATGTCATCTTCGCGTCCATGAACAAGAAAGTTGAAGATGTATTCCGAGTCATATGTCGGCACACCCCAACCCAGCATGTAGAAATCTGTCTTGCCATCGGTGATCAGCGGGAAATGCTGTGCCTTTGGCTTGGCGTCCAGATTCACGGTCACGCCGATCTGGCCCAGCATCCCAACAGCCGCCTGACAGATAGCTTCATCGTTGATGTACCTATCATTCGGGCAGTCCAGCCGAAGCGAGAAGCCATCACCATAACCTGCCTCTGCCATCAGTTCCTTGGCCTTGGCCAGATCGGTGGAGGATTCGCCGTCCATGTCAGAGGTCCAGCCATTCACGAAGGGCGGTGCGATCATGCCTGCAGGCTGCGACTGGCCGCGCATCACGACCTGCTTGATCGCATCACGGTTAATCGCCATCGACATCGCTTGACGCACCCGCACATCGGCCAGAGGGTTCTTGCCGTCCACGTTATCCGCCTCGATGTCGTCGGCACCCTGGTTCATACCAAAGAAGATCACCCGGTTCTGCGGGGCTTGCTTGACCATCAGACCGTCGACACCATTGACGCGTTCGATGTCCTGCACCGGCATATCCTGGAGGAAGTTCACCTCACCCGACAGCATCGCCGCAACGCGGGTCGCAGCGTTCTGGATCGGGGTATAGATGATCTCGGTCACTTCCATCGGGAACTGGTCAATGCCCCAATAGTTGTCGTTGCGCACCATCACCGTCTTGATGTCAGGCTCGCGGCTTTGAAGAACATAGGGACCCGTTCCGTTGGCATTGGTGGTGGCATAGGTGATTTCGCCACCTTCGAAATCCTGAACATTGACGGTGTCATTCGACTCGGCCCAGCCCTTGTCCAGAATGAACAGGTTGGTCAGGTTCGACGGCAGGATCGGGTTCGGACCATCTGTGACAATCTCGACGGTGAAATCGTCAACTGCGCGCACTTCGACGATCGAGCCGATCAGCTCTTTCATGTCGGAATTAGGTTGCTTGGCTCGGGTAAAGCTGAACACCACATCTTCGGCGTTGAAGTCCGCACCGTCATGGAATTTCACGCCTTCGCGCAGCTTGAAGACCCAAACATTCGGGTCATCGGCCTTGGGGCCCCACTCGGTCGCCAGCGCGGGCTCGAATGCACCGGTCACGTCGCGGATGATCAGAGGCTCGTAAATCTGGTGTCGCACGGTGTGCGTCGGACCCTCATTCTGCGAATGCGGATCCAGCGTCAGCGCATCACCGGCCCGCGCCCAGCGCAGCGTTTCCGCCGAAGCGCCCGCCGCCATCAGCGCCGTCGCACTTGCAGCGATCATCAGGTTTCTTAGAATCATTTGTAACTCCCCTTTTTGTTAATATCGCCCTTTGGACGACAGACCATTTTTACGGCCTTGGTGGTCCTGATCATCCAGATCATCGTTACAGTTGCAACACCTGATTGAGCAAAAAAAACGGCAGTTTGGCGGATGCCCCGACGCAAATCTGCCGTGCGCGCATGAACTTACGTAGCGGAAAGCTTACGCCAAGCTGTGACCGCTGACCGTCTTACAAGTACGGATTTCCGCAGTTTGCAAAACATGCCTTCCGGTTGAACATTCCGAGAATGAAGCCAAGTTTCGAGCCACTTGCGGTCAAAAAACTGGTCCTTGGACCTTGCCCGAATCTGCTGACCACGGCGGATCGCCATGCTGCAGGTACCCGTCGGCCTGATCTGGGGCAACTAGGACACCTTTGCGCCGGTACAGCAGGCCATGGACTTGCACATTCTTTGACCCGATGCCCAAATGGACACCTTGGCAGGGGTCAGGCACATACCCCGGATTGAGGCCCGCAGAAATTTCAAACTGCGCTTAAAATCATTCTTGATCAGATGTCCCAGTTAACTTCGGGAGAAATCGAAAGATGAAAACACTTACCAGAAGGGCGGCCTTGTTTGCCGGCGGAGGGTTGGCAGGATGGGTTGCGTCACGGTGGCTGGGACCGGACCTACCTGTCTATGAAGGCACAAGAAGGACATTTGCGGAAACCGGCGACAAAGTGATGAATGACGCCAGCGGACTGTCACCGACACCGATCCACAAACATCTGGTGCTCAGCGATGACCCCGGAGACACGCTGATCGCCGCCATCCGGCAAGAGCTTTCGGAGGCCAGATCAGAAGGACGCCCGGTCAACATTGGGGCCGCGCGGCATTCCATGGGTGGGCAAGCCATTCCCCGCAACGGCACAGCGATTACCTTTGACAACGGATCGGTTCAGATCGACGGTTCAGCCGGGACCTATCTGACCCATGCCGGAGCCCGCTGGTCGCAGGTCATCGCAGAGCTTGATCCCGCAGGCTGGTCCCCCAAAGTCATGCAGTCAAATAATGATTTCGGTGTCGCCGCCACTTATTCGGTCAATGCACATGGCTGGCCGGTTCCCTTTGGCCCGATGGGGGCGACGGTCCGATCGTTGCGCATGATCCTGCCCTCGGATGAGTTGGTGACCTGTTCGCCTACCGAGAACACCGAGCTGTTCAATCTGGCGATGGGCGGGTACGGGTTGATCGGCGTGATCGTGGACCTTGAGGTCGAGATGGTTCCAAATTCACGCCTGACGCCGGGTTTCGACATTCTGGAAGCAGGAGCGTTTGCCTCGGCCTTTCGTGCGGCGATTGACGACCCGGCGGTCACAATGGCCTATGGCCGCCTGAATGTTGAACGCGATACGTTTTTCGAGAAAGCGCTATTGGTGACATATCGCGAAGGCTCGGACCAGTCGGACCTGCCACCAGCGTCCGGGTCGGGGTGGATGTCGCATGCGGCCAGCCGTCTGTACCGGGCTCAACTGGGCAGCGAGCCCTTCAAATCCTTCCGTTGGTGGAATGAAACACGGCTGGGCCCAGCGCTGGGTTCGGGTGAGGCGACGCGGAACACTTTGATCAACGAACCGGTTGTGACTCTGGACGACCGCAACCCGGACCGGACCGACATCCTGCACGAGTATTTCGTGGGGTTCGATGCGTTCGACGATTTCTTATCAGTGTGCCGCGCGGTAATTCCGGCCTCGTATCAAGAGTTTCTGAACGTAACGCTGCGCTATGTCGCACAGGACGATCAGGCCGTTCTATCCTATGCAAGCGAACCGCGGATCGCCGCTGTCATGTCGTTCAGCCAGGAACTGACCGAACGCGGCGAAGCCGACATGGCGCGGATGACCCGGGCGCTGATCGACGGGATCGTGGCGATTGGCGGAACCTATTACCTGCCGTACAGGCCACATGCGACACTGGATCAACTGACTGCAGCCTACCCCAATGCGGAAGGGTTTGCGCAGGCAAAACGAGAGCTTGATCCGCAACTGGTTCTGCGGAACAACCTTTGGGACAGCTATCTGGGGCGACTATGAGCAACCTTCAAAAACTCTGTCTGGTTTACTTTGTCGCGCTGATGATTGCGGCATCGCTTAACTATATTCCCGGCCTGACGGATCAGGATGGTCTGGCCTTTGGCATTTTCGCACTGGATATCTATGACGATGCGCTGCACGTGGCCTCGGCCCTTTGGGCGCTGATCGCCGGGCTGTTGTCACACCGCGCGGCTCGTAGCTTTCTGATCCTGTTCGGGCTGGCTTATCTGGGGGACGGCGTGTTCGGGTTTTTCACCGGTTATGGCTATCTTGATCTGGGTATCTTTACAAACCCATCGGCCGGGCCGGAATTGTCCCTGCCCCGCCTGTTTGCCAACCTGCCGCATCTGGCGCTTGGCGGCGTTGCCGCCTGGGCCGGGCTGCGGGACCGGAGACACACTGCATGAGGTTCCTGCTGCGGTGGACCAAACGGCTGATTCTGGTGTTGATCCTTGCCGGGATCGCGCTGGCTGCTCCGATCCTCTATGTGGAAACAAGCTGCCGTGGTACGGGTCAGCCCCCGGCTTATACCGCCCTGATCGACCCGGCACATCACCGGGCCGAAACCCGCACGCTGATGACTTATCCCGAGTGGCACATTGTCCACGCCTATGAGGATTACGCCGAGGTTCTGCGCACCGGCGATCCCCATGATTACGGGTTCTGGAGCAGTATCACCGGGTTTTGGGGGTCGCTCTGCGATCTGAATCGGACCGCCTCCGCTCTCGGTCAGGTTGATGGGGCCACCAAACAGATGGTCTATGTGATCGGTGCCAGCTTTTCCGCTGAACTGGCGCTGAAGGCCGCCTATGAAGAAACCCTCGGTCGGCTGGCCACTGTCTTGCGGGGCTCGCAACGGGCGCCGCTGGATGATGTGTCGGCACAGCAGGCCGCCGCCTATGCCGCGTTCCTGCAACAGGTTCCCTGGTATAAATGGCCCTTCGCCGACGACGCCCAGAGCCTAAGCGACCAAAACAGCGGCACCCTGCGCGACAGCGAGAGAGCGATTGCGCTGGGTTTGGAATACAGTGCCAAACAGGCCTATGCGGGCGTGATCGAACAGGCGGTTGCGCAGGTCGGCGCTGATGAGTTGACGCTGCGGATGATCATCACCGGTGCCAGTGCAGACAGCCTGTCTGCCTATCCCGGCGTGAAGTTTATCTCTGAAGGCCCGAACGGGTTTGAGGTCGAAACGCCACGCTACCGCACCCTGACCAACCTACTGGCGGAAATGGCCAGCGCGGGGGTCGAGATTGTCGAGATCGCTGGCAATGACGACATTCTGTTCACCGCCCTGTCGGACCAACCAACTGCGCCGGATGCAATCTTCAGCGCCCAACGACAAGGGTTCGGGGACTATCGTCATCTGATACTGGTCAAGGTTCCGGACCTCTCTCAGCGTCTGCGCCAGATCCAGGGGGACGGCCTGACGCTTGAGCATATCCATGACTATTAGATCACTCCTGACAGCCATCCCCCTTATGGTGCTTGGATGGCTGTCGGTTCTGGCGGTCGTCGCGTTGATAACGGACGAGGCCCCTGCCTATGTCGTGGTCTTTCCCTCAGAGGGGCTGATGCGAAATCTACCGGATGACATAGCGGTCATCGGCTCTTCGCAAGTCAGTGTCACGGTCACATCGGATAGCAGTGGGTTCGCCCAATCGCTTTACCGGCACGGGGCACGGCTGGTCCTGCCTGCGGGCCTGCCCGGTTGCCTTCCACTGCCTGCCCGACAGTGATCAATTCTGTCAAACATTCGGGGCCAATACACGAACGGCCTATGGCCCCGATTAGAACCTGAAAAACCGCAATTCAAAGCACGCGCCACATGGGGCGGGCAGGTTTTCGATTTCACCGCGATGCGCAGACAGGATGTTACGGACAATAGCCAGACCCATACCGGTCCCGCCGCTTTCCCGGCGGGTGGTAAAGAATGGATCGAACACGCGGTCGACGTTACCAGGCGAAATCCCCGCCCCATTGTCGGACACGGTCAGAATAACCGCATTTCCAGCTTCTTCGGAGCGCAGATCCACCGCGCTGGCCCCATGATCTTTGGCGTTTTGCAGAATATGGCCCAGAACGATCCGCAACCCCTCGGCCGAAATCGGGAATGCGATATCATCCGCCCCGGACAGGTTTAGCTCAAGCGGAGGCGCCCCAGGCAACGCATCGCGCAGGGTGCTTGCCCCGACATATCGGGCCTCGCGCGCGCGGGCGGCATCACGAAGTGCTGCAAGCTGGGTTTCGATCTGCTGACGCGCGCCGTCGATCTGCGCGATTAGGGCTTTGGAGTCATCGCTGCCATCTGGGGTGTCCTGTAGCATCTCAACCGCCGCGCGGATTGCGGTTACCGGCGATTTTAACTCATGCGTGACGTGATCGGTATAAGACCGGATGGTCGCCTCACGGTCACGCAGCGCCTCGGCCATGGTGACGACCTGAGTTGCGGTCTGGTGAAGCTCTTTGGTGCCGAAATGCTGGATTGAGGCCGCCTGGGTACCCGCCTCTTGCGCCCCGGCATAGGCCTGCAGGGCTTTAATCGGGCGAAGCAGTAGGCGCACCAGCAACCAACCCAGCCCCGACGTAGCCAGAAAGATCACCCCGCCCAGAACCAAAGCAGAGTTCCGAAATCCGAATTCTGGCCCCAGATAACGCAGAGCCACCAGACCCGCGAATGACAGACCCAATGTCCCGACCAGCGCACCGCCCAGCACAAATGCCAATGAAGGCCGCCAGCGCCGGGTCACCCCAGCCTCCGCATCCGGATGCCCTGTCCATGCACGGTTTCCACCGCGTCGGGCAAACCAACCTCTGCCAGTTTGTTCCGCAGGTTCCGCAGGTGGCTGTCCAAGGTCCTGTCCGAGACCTGGCTGCGCGCGCCCCAAATCTCGGCAATCAGGGCCGTGCGGGGAACAAGACGGCCCGGTGTTTCCATCAACATCACCATGATCTGAAACTCAGTCCCGGTCAGGGCAATTTCCGTGTCGTGGCAAGCACAGAGTCTTGCGGTCCGGTCCAAGGTCAAGGGGCCGTGCCGCAGATTTCCCGGCGCCGCCACAATGCGATTGGTGCGCCTTAGGATCACCTTGACCCGCGTCACCAGTTCGCGCGGGCTAAAAGGCTTGGTCACGTAGTCATCGGCCCCAAGTTCCAGCCCCAGAATTCGGTCGACCTCATCATCGCGGGCGGTCAGGAACAGGATCGGGACGTCCGAACGGGTTCGAATTTTCTGACATACGGCAAAGCCATCCAGTTCGGGCAGGCCAACATCCAGAACGATCAGGTCCGGTTCGTCGCGAAACGTGCTGATTACGGCTTCCTGACCGTTGGCGGCGGTCGAAACGCTGTAGCCAGCGCGTTCCAGCCCCAGACGCACAACTTCACGCAACCGCGGATCATCATCGACAACTAAGATATTCATATACCCGGACCGATACTGCTCAGACCGGCACCATAGCGGGACAGGCGCCACTTTCGAAAGCCCCATTCCTGCCAGCTGTTGATCGGGTCGGCTTCAAAATAGCACAGCGAATTCGGATACCCGTAGCTGTTATGCATCCCGGTCATGGGCCCCAACGAACACAGATAGGCATAGTCCGGTTCGGGCAGTTTCAGGTTTCGGGTCGCGATCACATGGGCAAAATTCACAAAACTGGCGCAATAGAGGACCAGTATGCTCAGAATGCCGGTTCGCGCGATCAACCAACTATTGGATTTCCTGAACGCTATTTGCCACCCAACCAGCGCCAGACCTGCCGCAACAAGACCCATCCAGATCTGCGCATAGATACGCAGGTAGGTCAGGCCATAGGTGCCGACATATAAATCCAGACGCATCAACGCCGCACCGCACAGAGCCACATTTTGTGCCAGCCACAACACCATCAGCGGTTTCAGCACCCGATTTTCATCCAGAAACGGCCGCGCTGCCAGGGCGAATGCACCGGCCAGCAGCGCCGTTACCAGCAACGGATATGCGCCGCGATGGGCATAGGATGCATAGCTCATCCCCTCGGGCAATGAGGCCCCGCCCAGCAGAATCGAAAGGTCCAGCACAGTCTGAACACCAATCAGTGCATTGAACACCCAGAGCGCCCGCAGGACCGAACCACCGTTGAGGCCGGGGATTGTCTGAGGGCCTGCGAATGGTCGCGGGTTCAGTCCGCGAAGCGGGTGGTTATCGACAAAAGGCCAGATGATCAGCGCAATCCCTCCCCAGAACAGGGCGCGCTGCAGCAGGTGGCCAAAGGCGATATCCGGGGTGACAAGGGATTGGAATACCGGGTTCGCCTCGGCCAGCAAGGTAACAAAAACCATCGTCCCGCCAATCGGCAGACCCCAGTTGCGCAGGAACTGCCGAACCCGCGTCCAGCCGCCTCCGGCATCGCTGACAATCGTGGTTTTCAGGCCGGGTATCGCGCGGACCGGGCCAAGCCAGTTCTTTGGAAGATCAGTCAGAAACCCCAGCGCCAGCAAAAGCAGTTCCAGAACCTGGCCTTTCGGGTGCCTGACCCAGACAATCGCAACGACGAGCCCGGACAAAAGAAACGCGACCGATAATGGTTGAACGAAATCCACGACCGGCAAAACACTCAGCACCAAAACCGTTGCGGGCATAAGCACCCCTTTGCCAGACCGATCCGCGGGCAGGCCGCACAAAAAGACCGCCACAGCAAAGACCGCTAGAGACACACCCGCCTGATGTCCCCAGAACAGGTAATCCGCCAGCGCGACCAGCAAGATAGACCCGATCAAGCGCCACGCGCGACCATCGGTGGCAAACGCCGGGGTTGAACCCGGCGGGCCCTTGGTACCTGAAATCACTGTCTCTTCCGACAGCCACCAAGCGTCCAGCGCCACAGAATTCGGAACTCCAGAAATTATAAGTTGCTGCGCCATTTCTTCCCTCTTGTGTTTTAAGGGACTGGTTTGACCCAAAGGTCGGGAAGCTCGGGTGCAGAAGATCTGCAGAAACTGTGCAGATCGGTGAAATGAGTGTCGGATTTGCAAAGCCTCGCGCGTCCTAGCAGGATGAAACCAACATCGCGGAGGTAAAAATGATCTATGCAATCTCGATCTATGGTCAGGCGGGTGTGTTCGAAGCGTTGCCACAGGACCGTCAGGACGATGTCATGGCAGGACATACGGTGCTACAGAATGCCCTCAGGCAGCGCGGGGATTTCCTGTCTGTCAAACTGATGCCCCCGACTACGGCTGTCACAGTCGAACCCGCGGCTGCCGAAACTCTGCAACCTATGATCGTCGACGGCCCGTTCGCTGAGACGAAAGAAAGTCTTCTGGGCTTGTATCTGGCCGAGTTCAACGATCTGGATGAGGCGCTTGAACATGCGCGAATGATCTCGTCACCTGTCGCCCGGCTTGAGGTCCGCCCCGCCGCCTGGGCAGGCGGGTCGATGACCTTGGATTGACCGCGTGTCGGATTGGCTAGAGGCCACGTTCTTGCAGCAACGCCCGCAGGCCATCGCGGCCCTGACGCGATATTTCCGGGACATCGACCTTGCCGAAGATGCATTTGCCGAAGCCTGTCTAAAGGCCTTGACCGTATGGCGCAAACAAGGCGCGCCGCGCGATCCGCTAGCTTGGCTTTTGACCACCGCCCGTAATGCCGGGCTGGATGGTTTGCGCAAATCCCAGCGCCGCAGCGCAATCCTGACCCGCCACAGGGAAGAATTTCATTCCATGGCTGATGACCCACCAGATCCGGACGAGCTGCGCGACGATGTTCTGCGCCTGCTGTTCATCTGTTGTCACCCGGACCTAAGCCGGCAAGACCAGATTGCGCTGGCCCTAAAAATTGTTGCCGGGTTGCGTGTGGAAGAAATCGCCCGTGGTTTCCTTGTCAGTACAAAGGCAATGGAACAGCGAATTACCCGCGCCAAGAAAAGGATCGCAGGAAGTTCTGTCGCTTTTGAAACACCCACGCCACAGGAGCGGGCTGCGCGTTTGGGCGAAGTGTCTTTGATGATCTACCTGATGTTCAACGAAGGCTGGTCAACCTCGGGTGGCCCGGTGCAAATCCGGCTCAAACTATGCGAGGAGGCGATACGTCTGGCCCGGCTGCTGGTTGCCTTGTTCCCGACGATGGCCGAGCAGATTTCACTGCTGGCCCTGTTGCTTCTGCAACATGCCCGTCGTGAAGCACGGCTAGACGATCAAGGTGAGCTTGTAGCCCTGGAAGATCAGGACAGGGCCCTTTGGGACAAGGCCAACATCGCCGAAGCGACAGCCCTGATGCAAAAGGCCGAACGGCTGAACCAAGTTGGTGTTTACGGTATTCAGGCCGCAATCGCCGCCGTTCATGCGCATGCCCAATCGACAAAAGATACCGACTGGTCTCTGATCGAGGCGCATTATGCCGCGCTCTATCGCCTCCAGCCCTCACCTGTCATCCGCCTGAACCAGATCGCCGCCGGGTCCAGGGTTCATGGCCCACGCCGCACGCTTGTTGCGTTAGATACCTTGGCGAATGATCTGGCGTCTTATCGCTGGTTCCATGCCTTGCGCGCGGCAATGTTGCGAGAGATCGGCGATCTTCCCGCCGCGATCCAGTCCCTTAACCGCGTATTGAACCTTGGCCCGACGGGACCGGAACGTGTGGCGGTCCTGAAAGAAATCGCCGCCTGTGAAAAAGATTTGAACCAGTTGTAGGAAAGGCCGATCCTCACGCGTCCTTTGTTCAGTCCCGCATGCAGCGGGCAATCAAAGGGAGATAAAGATGAGCATTCTGGACATGACCACCGTTGGAAACTCGGGCTGGATCGGGCATTCCGGGCCAGACCAGACCAAGGCCAAGCAATTCTACAAAAATGTGCTGGGCTGGAACATTAACGAGATGCCGATGCAGGACGGGTCAAGCTATGCCGCCGCGGTGGTTGGTGAAACGCCAATCGGAGGGTTCTCGCCCATGCCCGAGACGGATGGAAACTGGACGATCTATTTTACGGTTGCTGATGTCGATAACAGCCTAGCAGCCGCAGTTGCCCAGGGAGCCTCAGTCTTGCAACCCGCCATAGATATGCCCGGGGTCGGCCGGATGGCCACTCTGAACGACCCACAAGGCGCTCGGTTTGCGTTGATTACTTATGAAAGCATGGCGTCTTAATCTTGGGCAGACAGGAGAATTCCCATGGAACACACACCGCAAATCGCTCTGCTTGTGACAGCAATCTTTGTGCTTATGAGTATTCCGATGGGAATTCTTGTAGGCATCAGACGATCCCAGACCGGAGTTTTACTGCTGCACGGGGATGACGACGAACTGCTGCGGCGGATTCGGGCACATGGGAACTTTACTGAATATGTTCCTCTGGCGCTGCTGGCTTTGGCGGGGGCGGAAATTGCCGGTGCCTCAGACTGGCTGGTCGGCGGATGCGGTCTTGTGCTGTTGGTGGCCCGCGCCGTACACTATGTCAGCCTGCGTTCCACCCCCGACGGCAAAGGTCGGGTGATCGGTGCCGCACTGACAACATTGGTGATGCTCGTCTTGTCCCTGTCAATTCTTTGGCAGTTGGCGGGATCAGTCTGATGCCAAATGATGAACACCTGAATCAACGTATGCGCCTCGCCCTCGAGGCGCATATTGGAATTTCCGAAATGCGGATGATGGGTGGCACCTGCTTTTTTCTGAACGGCAATATGTTGTGCGGCGCGCGCCGCGACAAAGACGGGTTTGGACGGTTCATGTTCCGTGTCGGCAAGGCCAAAGAGACCGAGGCGCTTTCTAATCCGTTTGCAAACCCGATTGTCCACGGAAAGCGAAAACTCAGTGGGTTTGTCGTTGTAGACGAGGCCGACTGCGATCCGGCTGCGCTGGGTGACTGGCTGAGCCTGTGCCTGGCGCACGCCGCCAGCCTGCCGCCGAAAAGTTGAATATCAGGAGAAGATGATGGATCAGTTCCGCTGCTTTTCGCCCGAGGCCCTTCAGTTTCTTTCTGAACTGCGAGCCAATAACCGACGCGAGTGGTTTCACGCCAACAAACAGATCTATGAGGCCGCGATCAAACAGCCCGCAGAACAATTTGCGGCCCAGATGTCACAGGCGCTGGCCGAGATGACGCACATGCCCCATTCGGTCAAGATCTATCGTATTCATCGAGACGTGCGGTTCTCAAACGACAAGACACCCTATAATCCTCATCTGCGCATGTCTTTCATACCCGGCGATTGCGGAGATCAGCCCCCGCTTTGGCATTTCGGGCTGTCCCCGGATTGCCTGTCCCTTGGGTGCGGCGTCTTCCAATATGAAAAAGCAGCCCTAGAGAAGTACCGGACCGGCGTAGCAGGACCAGCGGGCGATGACCTCATGGCAATCATCAATGATCTTACGGCCAGGAATGTCAGGATCAGCGAGCCCGAGTTGAAGCGTGGACCGTCAGGCTATTCGAGTGACCACCCCCATCTGGACCTTCTGCGCCGCAAGGGGCTTACCGTTTGGACAGATCTTACCGCCCAACCCATCGTAACCCAGGCAGGTCTTAGGGAAGAATGTCTAAATCAATTTCAGCTCTTCCACCCGGTGTTTCGGGCCTTGCAATCCCTTGGCACCTAGCCGACCTAACACAGGATCATGGTATCCCTTCGCCTTCTTCAACGCCAAGGTTCTCACGTTGAGCGGGTCAGGCAGCGAGGGTGCGTCACCAACATTGCTTCCACGGTGCTTTCAGTTGTGATGGCGCAACGCAAAAGCCCGCTCGGGCGCGGTGTGTAATATATTGATATT